>NZ_JBFODV010000169.1:0-38189 GCF_040908495.1 Aeromonas sp. R1-1
GACCCAGCGTTTCAGCGCCCCCTATCAGGGTGATGAGTGGCAGGCCTACTGCCTGCTGGCCACCGCCAACAAGGCCCCCTTCTCAGCCTTTATCCGTCTGCCGGAGAGCGCGCTGCTGAGCCTCTCCCCCGAGCGCTTCCTGCTGCTTGATGGCCGTCATATCGAAACCAAACCCATCAAGGGCACTCGCCCTCGCCACCCCGATCCGGCCATCGATCGGCAAGTCGCGCAGGAGCTGGCGCAGGCGGACAAGGACAGATCAGAGAATCTGATGATCGTTGATCTGCTGCGCAACGATATCGGTCGGGTCAGCCGGCCTGGCTCGGTCAGCGTGCCTCATCTCTTTGCTGTGGAGTCGTTTCCGGCGGTACATCATCTGGTCTCCACCATCCACGGTGAGCTGGATGCACGCTGGCAAGGAGTCGATCTGCTGCGGGCCTGTTTTCCGGGTGGCTCCATCACAGGCGCCCCCAAGATCCGCGCCATGGAGATCATCGAAGAGCTGGAGCCCCAGCGCCGCAATGCCTATTGCGGCAGCATCGGCTATCTCAGCCAGCATGGTCGGATGGATACCAGCATCTGCATTCGCACTTTGATCGCCGAAGCGGGTCGTCTGCACTGCTGGGCCGGTGGGGGTATCATCGCTGACTCCGACGCCGACAGCGAATATCAGGAGACCTATGACAAGGTCGCCCGCATCCTGCCGCCGCTGTCGGCGCTGTAACCCTCCCCACTGTCTGGCCAACGCACAGGAGAGCTCCCCGCCATGGATCGCCACGAACTGCTGACCCGCTTCCAGTTGCAGCGACCCGCCCCGGCCCATCGCCTCGCCATCGGCGGGCTCAGTCCGGCGGCGGTGTTGATCCCGGTGGTGATGCGCGACGAGGGGCTCAGCGTGTTATTGACCCGGCGCAGCCCACGGCTGCGTCATCATGGGGGGCAGATCAGCTTTCCCGGCGGGCGACAGGATCCCGGCGACGAAAACCTCATTGCCACGGCGCTGCGAGAGACCGAAGAGGAGCTCGGCATTCCGGCCCGGCTGATTGAAGTGATCGGCACCCTCAACCCGCTCAATACGGTGTCACGATTCGAGGTGCTGCCTGTGCTGGGGCTGCTCGATGGCAACTATCCCCTCATTCTGAGTCCGGATGAAGTGGATCACGCCTTCGAAGTGCCGCTGACCCATCTGCTGGATCGGCGCAACCACATCCCCCTGACCCTTTCCAGAGGGGGGAAAGCGCACACCATCTACTGGATCCCCTGGCAACAGCACTTTATCTGGGGGGCCACCGCCAGCATGATCAACCAGCTAGCCCAGCATCTCGCAAAATAACAATTTACCTACATTTGGCTGGGCGAGATTTAATCATTAACACTAAAATAACGTGCCAATTGATAAACAATAATTGAATTTTTCTTGTTTTGATCACATTTCCATAAGAAAGTGCGGTTTTTCGTGCCGTAAAGATGAATTTGATCAACATTTTTGATTAGAAAAACCGTATCCTTGCGCCGACTTAATAAGAACCACACATTCGGGGTGAGATAGATGTCAAACACAGTCACTGGCACGCAGGGAGTTGCGGCGTCAACAGAGCAAGGGATCCGCTCTACTCAAACCACTCGTTGGGAAAAACGCGACTCTACCTGGGTCATCAGTCTGTTCGGTACCGCAGTTGGCGCGGGGATCCTGTTCCTGCCGATCAACGCGGGTATGGGCGGTTTCTGGCCGCTGGTCGTCATGGCGCTGCTGGTAGGTCCCATGACCTATCTGGCACACCGTGGTCTGGCCCGCTTCGTGCTCTCCTCCAAAAAGCCAAACGCAGACATCACCGAAGTGGTGGAAGAACACTTTGGCGTGGGTGCCGGTAAATTAATCACCCTGCTCTACTTCTTCGCCATCTACCCCATCGTGCTGATCTACGGCGTGGGCATCACCAACACCGTGGAAAGCTTTATGGTCAACCAGCTGCAGATGAGTGCCCCGCCGCGCTGGATCCTCTCCATCGTGCTGATCATGGGCATGATGTCGGTGATGCTGGCCGGTGAAAAGCTGATGCTGAAAGTGACCGAGCTGCTGGTTTATCCGTTGATCGCCATTCTGGCCGGTATCTCTTTGTACCTGATCCCGGACTGGACCGGTGCCGCGCTGGAGCAGGTGCCCTCTGCCAAGGATTTCGCCACTACCCTGTGGCTGACCATCCCGGTACTGGTCTTCTCCTTCAACCACAGCCCGGCCATCTCCAGCTTCTCTCTGGCCCAGCGCCGCGACCACGGTGATCAAGCTGTCGAGAAAGCCGATGCCATCCTCAAGCGTACCGCCATGGTGCTGCTGGGCTTCGTGATGTTCTTCGTCTTCTCTTGCGTCATGAGCCTGACACCGGCCCAGCTGGCGGAAGCCAAGGCCCAGAACATCGCCGTGCTCTCCTATCTGGCCAACCAGCATGCCAGCCCCATCATCTCTTACTTCGGTCCGTTGGTTGCGTTCGTAGCCATCGTATCCTCCTTCTTCGGCCACTATCTGGGTGCCCGTGAAGGTCTGAAAGGGATGATCGTGCAGAACATGCGCAAGTCAGGCAAAGAGCCGAACGCCAAGAAAGTCGAGATGTTCATCATCGCCTTCTTCATCCTGACCCTGTGGGGCACTGCCATTGCCAACCCTTCCATCCTGGGCATGATTGAATCCTTGGGCGGCCCGATCATCGCTACCATCCTGTTCATCATGCCGATGTACGCCATCAAGCGCGTACCGGCCATGGCGAAATATCAGGGCCATATCAGCAACGTATTTGTCGCTGTGATGGGGATGATCGCCATCTCCGCCATCCTCTATCAGCTGGTCGGTTAATCCCCCACCTGCCACTGATAGCAAAAAGCCAGCCGAACACTCGGCTGGCTTTTTTATCTCTGCAATCTGTGCCTCCGCGATTCCCCTGCTCTCTCCTTATTACTCTCCTCACCTTGTTGGATATCTGCATGCTCACAAGCACCATGACTGAGCACATCGGGCATCAACATGACTAACCCCTCATACCCGCAGCTCAATATCGCCAACACGTTTACTCCCCCTCACCAAACCATGATGGCGTGTCTGATAGGACGAGTTGGGTTCATCTGCCGCAGCCAGCCACCTCCATTCTTCTGTGATGCTGTGATTGTCTTGAAGATCTGGGGTAAGCCATAGCAACCGGCTGTTAGCAGAACAGACAAAGATGTGTAACGCACAACAGAAGGAGGAAGCACGACTCAAAGGGATAAAGATAAGGCAGCGCCCTGGACAAGGGCGACAGAATGTCCGGCACATCAGCCAATGAGATTGATCAAGGAGGAAAAGAGAGCAAAGCCAACAATAAAAAGCGCCCTCCGAAGAGGGCGCAAGTGTGTTGCGAAACTGAGCGTTACGAGATCAGGCTTCGCGGCTCGGTATCGGAGCCACATCCAGCAAGGTTTCATCTTCGGCCATGCAAGCTGCGGCAGTGAACAGCACGTCGGTGGAGCTGTTAAGGGCTGTCTCGGCAGAATCCTGAAGTACGCCGATGATAAAGCCGACAGCCACCACCTGCATGGCGATGTCGTTGCTGATACCAAACAGGCTGCACGCCAGCGGGATCAGCAGCAAGGAGCCACCGGCGACACCGGACGCGCCACAGGCACTGACGGTGGCAACCACGGAAAGCAGCACGGCCGTTGCCATGTCCACTTCCATCCCCAGGGTATGTACCGCCGCCATGGCGAGCACAGTGATGGTGATGGCCGCACCGGCCATATTGATGGTGGCACCCAGCGGGATGGAGACCGCGTAGGTATCTTTGGGCAGGCGCAGTTTTTCACACAGCGCCATGTTGACCGGGATGTTGGCGGCAGAGCTGCGAGTAAAGAAGGCTGTCACGCCGCTCTCTTTGAGGCAGGTAAGCACCAGCGGATAAGGGTTGCGCTTGATCTTCCAGAAGACGATCAACGGGTTGACCACGAAGGCGATAAACAGCATGCAGCCGATCAGCACCACCAGCAGTTGGGCATAGCCAAACAGGGCGTCAAAGCCGGTCTCTGCCAGCGTGGAGGCAACCAGACCCAGGATCCCGAGCGGGGCACAGCGGATCACCGCTTTCACGATGGCGGAGACACCGTGAGACAGGTCAGTGATCAGCGCCTTGGTGCTCTCGTTGGCATGGCGCATGGCGATACCCAGACCGATGGCCCACGCCAGGATCCCGATATAGTTGGCATCCATCAGCGCCTTGACCGGGTTGGTCACCACGTTGAACAGCAGGGTCTGCAGCACCTCGGTGATCCCGCCTGGTGGGGTGATCTCGGCAGTATTGGCCACCAGATGGAGGTTGGAGGGAAACAGGAAGCTGGCAATCACCGCGACCACGGCCGCAGAGAAGGTACCAAACAGATAGAGCAGCAGGATCGGTCGCATATTGGTCTTCTGACCCTGCTTGTGACCAATGATGGCCGCCATCACCAGTACGAATACCAGCAGCGGGGCTACCGCTTTCAGTGCGCCAACGAACAGACTGCCGAGCAGACCAGCCGTTTTCGCCCACTCGGGGGCAAACATCGCCAGCAAGATACCGAATACCAGACCAACCAGGATCTGGCTGACCAGACTGGTGCTATTGACCAGCCGAAGGAGGGGGTGTTGTTGTGTCATCAAAAAAGTCCCTAAGCACCGTAGTGCATGAATCATGAGTCCTGTCTGCAACCACTCATCGGGAGACCCCTGTCGCCCGGATGTGGTGTCTGTGGCCAGCCTTCTGTCGGGCCGATCCGCCAGTCACCGGATTGCATGTCGGAATATCCCATTCGCCATCTTTTTTTTCCAGAGACTCACCAAAAAATATCCCGTTTCCATCACAAAAAACCGCAACAAAACCTTAACCACAGCGCAACCACCCATTTTTGTACGTTTTATCGACACTCTCTGCCCTTACCCTCACGACCATTCCTGTGTCATCCATGACCGGAATCGCTGTGCTATCATCCCCCATTTGCCGTGGAGCCTTGCCATGATCACATCCCTGCTCAACCAATATTTTGGTTTCTCCGCACTCAGGCCAGGTCAGGAGGCGGTGATCAGCCGGGTGCTGGCAGGTCAGAGTGCCGCCGCCATCTTTCCCACCGGCTCCGGCAAGTCACTCTGTTATCAACTGCCTGCCCTCGCCCTGCCTCACCTGACCCTGGTTATATCGCCGCTGCTGGCGCTGATGCACGATCAACTCGCCTTCCTTAAAAGCAAGGGAATAAGCGCCGCGACCCTCGACTCGAGCCAGAGCCCGGAGGAGAGCCGACAAGTGATGCAGCAGGCGCTGGATGGCCAGCTCAAGATCCTGATGATCTCGGTGGAGCGACTCAAGAACGAGCGCTTTCGCCGCTTTATCCAGCAAGTGCCGCTCTCGCTGCTGGTCGTCGATGAGGCGCACTGTATCTCGGAGTGGGGCCACAACTTTCGCCCCGACTACCTCAAGCTGCCGAGCTATCGCCATGACCTGAAGATCCCGCAGGTGTTGCTGCTGACGGCCACCGCCACACCGGCGGTGATTCAGGATATGCAGACCAAATTCGGCATCGCGCCGGAGGGGGTCGTGGTCACCGGTTTCTATCGCCCCAATCTTGATCTGGCAGTCATTCCCCTGTCGCCCGACGCGCGGGATAGCTGGCTCGCACAGGAGCTGGCCAACGATCCGGCGGCCCCCACCATCGTCTACGTCACCTTGCAACACACCGCAGAAGCCTGTGCCGAGCAACTCATGAGAGAAGGGATCAACGCCCGCGCCTATCATGCCGGACTCGACTCGGCGCTGCGCAGTCAGATCCAGCACGATTTCATGGCGGGCAAGGTGGACTGCATCGTCGCCACCATCGCCTTTGGCATGGGGATCGACAAAGCGGATATCCGGCGGGTCATTCACTACGATCTGCCCAAGTCCATTGAAAACTACAGCCAGGAGATTGGCCGCGCCGGACGGGATGGCCAGCCATCGCGCTGTATCGTGCTGGCCAACCAGAGCCAGCTACCGGTGCTGGAGAACTTCGTCTACGGCGATACGCCGGATTTGAGTGCCATCCTCCAGCTGCTTGCCATCATCAAGCAGAGCGGGAGCGAGTGGGAATTCACCCTGCTGCGCCTCTCCAACGACACCAATATCCGCCAGTTGCCCCTTAAAACCCTGCTGGTCTATCTGGAGATGGCAGGCATCATCACTCCGGCCTATAGCTATTACGCCGACTACCGCTTCAAATTTGTGCTGGATAAAGGCGAGATAGTGAGCCGCTTCAATCCGGATCGCCGCCAGTTTCTGGAGCAACTGTTCGCCTGCGCCCCGCAAGCGCGCAGCTGGTGCACCATGGACTTTGACGCCCTCTGGCAGGGCTATCAGGGAGAGCGACAGCGGGCGGTTGCGGCGCTCGACTACCTGCAGCAGCAAGGCTGGATCGAGCTTGAAAGCAAACAGATGACCGAGGTCTACCGGATCACCCGTCAGGGGTGGGACAACGAGCAGGAAGCAAATGCCCTGCATGCCCTGTTCCTGCAAAAAGAGCAGAGCGAGCTGGCCAGACTGCAAGCCATGCTCGACTTTTTCACCTCAAGTGAGTGCCTGAGCCACCGCCTCGCCCGCTATTTTGCCGATGAGGTGGCGCCGGTTCATTGTGGCCACTGTTCGGTTTGTCGCGGCGAGGTGGCGCATCTCCCACCCCTGCCCTCACTGACCATGCCAAACGAGGCGGGGATCCGCGCCTGGTGCGATCCGCTGATTGCCAAGACAGGTTCCGTGGATGCGCGTGTTCTGGCCCGCTTCTTGTGCGGTATCGCCACACCGTTGACCAGCCGGGTCAAGGCCAAATCGCTGGCGGGCGCAGGCCAATTGGCCGCCCACCCGTTTGCCCGCGTCCTGGCGGCAGTGCAACAAGCCTACCCTTGATAGATGAGTGCTGGTGGCTTCAATAGCCACCAGCAGAAACAAGCGTTTACAGACGCAGAAAAAGAAGACCCTCGCGGTTGCGAGGGTCAAGCCAACGGAAACGTGCTTAAACAGAGCTTGGTGAGGCAACAGTCAACTCTCTTGCTAAAGCATCTTGCTGCTCACACATCGCCAATCTAGGGCACTCAAAATGTAGCGTCAATGTAAAAATTAGAGCCAAAACTCCAAATAATGTAATTTACGTTGACGTTCACGTAATGACATTCTCATCCATAACCCCGCCAACCCGCAGCCCCATTGCCTTTCGTCAAACCCCTTAATCTTTTCGCAATAAGTCCCCTCTTTCCCATAAACATTTATTTTTTATGTCTTTGACATTTACCTCACTATCGTGGCAAAAATAATTTAACAGTCAGTAACATAGCGGTGTTGTTGACTGACCCTCCCCGCACAAGGATCGGGCAGGTTTCTTCAGAATTTAACCTATCAACCGTGATGGATTACTGGAGTCTGTTGACTAGGCTTTAAAAGCGCACAACACAAAAGCAGTCATCCACTTTTTTCAGGGTAAGCGACTATAACGAGGGCAAAGTTATGGGCATATTCGAGCATTACCAACAGCGATATGAAAAAGCGAGAGAAGAGGAATATACCATCCAGGAGTTCCTAGATATGTGTAAGCAGGACAAAGCCTGCTACGCCTCCGCAGCCGAACGTCTGCTGACCGCCATTGGTGAGCCGGAGATGGTAGACACCTCAGCCAACCCCAGACTGAGCCGACTCTTCTCCAACCGCGTCGTGGCACGCTATCCCGCCTTCAAGGATTTCTACGGGATGGAAGAGGCCATCGAACAGATCGTCTCCTACCTCAAACACTCCGCCCAGGGGCTGGAGGAGAAGAAACAGATCCTCTATCTGCTGGGCCCCGTTGGCGGCGGTAAATCCTCGCTGGCAGAGAAACTCAAATCCCTGATGCAGAAGGTGCCCATCTATCGCATCAAGGGCTCACCAGTCAATGATCACCCCTTCTGCCTGTTCGATATCGAAGAGGATGGGGAGATCCTAGAGAAAGAGTACGGCATCCCGCGCCGTTACCTGCGTCCCATCATGTCCCCCTGGGTGGCCAAACGCCTGCACGAGTTTGGCGGCGACATCACCAAGTTCAAGGTGGAGAAGGTCAACCCCTCCATCCTCGATCAGATTGCCATCGCCAAAACGGAACCGGGCGATGACAACAACCAGGACATCTCCTCACTGGTCGGCAAGGTCGACATCCGCATGCTGGAGCATTTCGCCCAGGATGACGCCGATGCCTACTCCTACTCAGGTGCGCTGTGTAAAGCGAACCAGGGGGTTATGGAGTTTGTGGAGATGTTCAAGGCGCCTATCAAGGTACTGCACCCGCTGCTGACAGCAACTCAGGAGGGTAACTACAACGGTACCGAAGGGCTCTCAGCCCTCCCCTTTGACGGCATCTTGCTCGCTCACTCCAACGAATCCGAGTGGCAGCAGTTCCGCAACAACAAGAACAACGAGGCCTTCCTCGACCGGGTCTACATCGTCAAGGTGCCTTACTGCCTGCGCGTCTCCGAAGAGGTGAAGATCTACGAGAAACTGCTGATCAACAGCGAATTGACCGAGGCCAAATGCGCCCCGGGCACCCTCGAACTGTTAGGCCAATTCTCGGTACTGTCACGGCTGAAAGAGCCGGAAAACTCCAGCATCTACTCCAAGATGCGGGTCTATGATGGCGAAAGCCTGAAGGATACCGATCCCAAAGCGAAGAGCTATCAGGAGTATCGCGACTACGCCGGTGTGGACGAAGGGATGAATGGTCTCTCTACCCGCTTTGCGTTCAAGATCCTCTCCCGCGTCTTCAACTTCGACCACGCGGAAGTAGCCGCCAACCCGGTGCACCTCTTCTATGTGCTGGAGCAACAGATCGAGCGCGAGCAGTTCCCGCAAGAGCTGCACGATCGCTACCTTGAGTTCATCAAGGGCTATCTGACCCCGCGCTATGTGGAGTTCATCGGCAAGGAGATCCAGACTGCCTATCTCGAGTCCTACTCCGAGTACGGTCAGAATATCTTCGATCGCTACGTCACCTACGCCGACTTCTGGATCCAGGATCAGGAGTACCGTGACCCCGAAACCGGCCAGCTGTTTGACAGAGCGTCTCTCAACAGCGAGCTGGAGAAGATTGAAAAACCCGCCGGGATCAGCAACCCGAAAGATTTCCGCAACGAAATCGTCAACTTCGTGCTGCGTGCCCGGGCCAACAATGCAGGCCGTAACCCCAACTGGACCAGTTACGAGAAGCTGCGCACCGTGATCGAGAAGAAGATGTTCTCCAACACGGAAGAGCTGCTGCCGGTTATCTCCTTCAACAGCAAAACCTCGGCCGAGGAGCAGAAGAAGCACGATAACTTTGTCGAACGGATGATGGAGAAAGGCTACACCCGTAAACAGGTGCGACTGCTCTCCGAATGGTATCTCAGGGTACGCAAGTCATCCTGACCCTGACTGTTCAAGGGGGAGTTATGGCGCATTTTATCGACCGCAGGCTCAACGGCAAAAACAAAAGCGCTGTCAATCGGCAGCGCTTCATCCGCCGCTACAAGAAGCAGATAAAACAAGCGGTCTCGGATGCTGTCTCCAAGCGCAGCATTCAGGACGTAGACAAGGGCGAGAGCATCAGCATCCCGACCAAGGATATCGGCGAGCCCCATTTTCATCAGGGGCACGGTGGTAAACGGGAGATGGTGCATCCCGGCAATGACCAGTTCGTCTCCGGCGACAAGATTGACCGTCCCAAAGGAGGAGGTGGTGGACAGGGTTCCGGCGAGGGACAAGCATCCAATCAGGGTGAAGGGGCCGATGATTTCGTGTTCCAGATCTCCAAGGATGAGTATCTCGATCTGCTGTTTGAAGATCTGGAGCTGCCCAGGCTGCAGAAAACCCAGCTCAATCAGCTGATGGAGGTGAAAACCTATCGGGCGGGCTACACCTCAAACGGGGTGCCCGCCAACATCAACGTGGTGCGTTCCCTTCAAAATTCGCTGGCGCGGCGCATGGCGCTGCAAGCGGGCAAGAAACGCCAACTGCACGAACTGGAAGAGCGGCTGGCTCTGCTGGCCACCGATCCCAACGAGCACTTTGCCGAAATCGCCCTGCTCGAGAAGGAGATCAGGGAGCTGAAACGGCGGATCGATGCGGTGCCGTTTATCGACACCTTCGATCTCAAGTTCAACAACTTCGTCAAACGGCCCGTCCCCTCAAGCCAGGCGGTGATGTTCTGCCTGATGGACGTCTCGGGCTCCATGGATCAGGCCACCAAGGAGATGGCCAAGCGTTTCTATATCCTGCTCTATCTGTTCCTGAGCCGGACTTACAAGAACGTAGAAGTGGTCTATATCCGCCACCATACCCAGGCCAAGGAGGTGGACGAGCACGAGTTCTTCTACTCCCAGGAGACAGGCGGCACGATTGTCTCCAGCGCCCTCAAGATGATGAATGACATCATCAATGAGCGTTACCCGGCGAACCAGTGGAACATCTATGCGGCGCAGGCATCGGATGGTGACAACTGGGCTGATGACTCACCGCAGTGCAGGGAGATCCTGGCGCGGGACATCATGCCAAGGGTGCGCTACTACTCCTACATCGAGATCACTACCCGTGCCCACCAGACCCTGTGGCACGAATATGAGTCGGTAGCCAGCCAGTTCCCCCACTTTGCGATGGAGCACATTCGCAAGGTCGAGGATATCTATCCGGTGTTCCGCGAGCTGTTCAAAAAACAAGCGGCGTGAGGAGGTCACATGATCGAAACTGAAAAACGTGTAGCGCCACTGGATGACGGACCAGACTGGAACTTCGATCTGCTGGAGACCTATCACCAGGAGATCGCCCGGGTCGCCCGTTTCTACAAGCTGGATACCTACCCCAACCAGATCGAGGTGATCACCGCCGAGCAGATGATGGATGCCTACTCCAGCGTTGGCATGCCCATCGGCTACCAGCACTGGTCGTTCGGCAAGCGCTTTATCCATACCGAACGCAACTACAAGCGCGGCCAGATGGGGCTGGCCTACGAGATCGTCATCAACTCCGATCCCTGCATCGCCTATCTGATGGAGGAGAACACCATGCCGATGCAGGCGCTGGTGATGGCCCACGCCTGCTACGGTCACAACTCCTTCTTCAAGAACAACTACCTGTTCAAGGCCTGGACCGATGCCTCCTCCATCATTGACTACCTGCTGTTCGCCAAGAACTACATCACCCAGTGCGAAGAGAAGCATGGCATCGAGGCGGTGGAACAGCTGCTCGACTCCTGCCATGCCCTGATGAACTTCGGGGTGGATCGCTACAAGCGTCCCCAGAAGATCTCGATGGCTGAGGAGAAGCGGCGTCAGAAGGCGCGGGAAGATTATCTGCAGACTCAGGTCAACGAGCTGTGGCGAACCCTGCCCAAGCAGCATAAAGCCGCTGGCGTGGAGGACAGGCGCTACCCCGCAGAGCCCCAGGAGAACATTCTCTACTTTATCGAGAAGAATGCACCCTTGCTGGAGCCCTGGCAGCGGGAAGTGGTGCGTATCGTGCGCAAAATCAGCCAATATTTCTATCCGCAAAAGCAGACTCAGGTGATGAACGAGGGGTGGGCCACCTTCTGGCACTACACCATCCTCAACCACCTCTATGACGAGGGCAAGCTGAGCGATCGCTTCATGATGGAGGTGCTGCACAGCCACACCAACGTGGTCTATCAACCGGCCTACAACAGCCGCTACTACTCGGGGATCAACCCCTATGCGCTGGGGTTTGCCATGTTTACTGACCTGCGCCGTATCTGCGAGAACCCGACCGAGGAAGACAGATACTGGTTCCCCGACTATGCCGGCAGCAACTGGGTCGAAACCCTCCACTTTGCCATGCAGAACTTCAAGGACGAGAGCTTTATCAGCCAGTTCCTCAGTCCCAAAGTGATGCGGGATATGAAGCTGTTCGCCATTGATGACGACGATCTGAAGAACTATCTGAAGGTCTCCGCTATCCACAATGACGAGGGGTACCGTCAGGTGCGCAATACCCTGTCGGCCCAATACAACCTCAGCAATCTGGAACCCAATATTCAGGTCTACAACGTGGCCGTGAAGGGGGATCGATCCCTCACCCTGCGCTATGTGCCCCACAACCGCATCCCCCTTGGCGACTCTCGCCATGAGGTGCTCAAACACCTGCATCAACTGTGGGGATTCGACGTGGTGCTGGAGCAGGATAACGGCGAGCTGCCACCCGATATTATCGGCCGCTGCCCGGAGCGCAAACCGGGTATCTAAGCTTACCACCTCGCAAATGGCCCACTTCAGTGGGCCGTTTTTTAATCAGCTTTCGCCTCTGCTTGCATCATCGCAGCACAACCCGAACAAACCACAACATAGAAAGAGGCCCGCATGGGGTGCGGGCCTCGTGGTCTTGCGGTCAATCTGCAGCGGTTATCAGTAGAAGGTCTGCTGCTCTGCGGCCATTGCCTTGAGGCGGGCACAGGGGGCAAACCGATCGCCATGGCGCTTCTGATAATACTCCAGACGGCCAACCAGATGATCAATTCCTAAGGTGTCCATGTAGCGGAACGGGCCGCCAAGGAAAGGCGGGAAACCGATGCCGAAGATGGCGCCGATATCGCCATCACGGGCCGACGCCACCACGCCGCTATCCAGCGCCATGGCCGCTTCGTTGAGCATCAGCAGCACGCAGCGCTCGGCGATCTCCTGACGGGCCAGCTTGGCAGACGGCTTGATGCCGAGCACGCCATAGACGCTCTCGTCCACCGTCTTCTTGCCCTCTTTGCCGGTCAGCTTGTTGCGCGGTGCCGCCTTGCCATAGAGGTAGAAGCCCTTGCCGTTCTTGCGCCCCTTGCGATCGTCTTGCAACAGCTTGTCGAACGCCTTGGGTGCCTGGAACTGCTCGCCGCCCAGCTCTTTCTCGAGAATGGGGGAGATCTTGGCGCCCACATCGATCCCCACCTCGTCCAGCAAAGTGATGGGGCCAACCGGGAAGCCAAAGTCCAGCAGCGCGCTATCCAGCACCTCCACCGGCTCCCCTTCCAGCACCAGTCGCGCCGCTTCATTCATGTAGGGCGCCAGGATGCGGTTGACGTAGAAACCAGCTTCGTCCTTCACCACGATAGGCGTTTTACCCTGAGCACGGGCAAAGGCCAGAGTGGTGGCGACCGTCTCGGCACTGGTGCCAGCGTGGGGGATGATCTCCGCCAGCGGCATCTTGTCCACCGGGCTGAAGTAGTGCAGCCCCACGACTCGCTCCGGGTGCGCCGCCTCTGCCGCAATCTGGTTGATGGGCAGGGATGAGGTGTTGGAGGCAAACACTGTGTGCTCACCGCACTCACGCTCCACGTCCTTCACCATCTGGTGTTTGAGATTGAGATCTTCAAACACCGCCTCCACCACCATGTCCACCCGGTGAAAACCGGAGTAGTCGAGGGTGCCGGTCAACAGGCTCATCTGCTTTTCCAGCTCGCTGCGCAGGATGTGACGGCGCTTGAGTTTTTTGGCCAGAATGTCATAGCTGTAGCGCATGGCATTGCCGATCCCGGCGCTTGCCACATCCTTGATCCGCACCGGCACGCCCGCCTTGGTGGCGGTGACGAACGCAATGCCGCCCCCCATCAGACCACCACCCAACACCGCTGCGTGACCCACTTTGCGCGGCTTGGCCCCCTGATAGGTGACCTCTTTCTTCATTTCGGTGGTGGCAAAGAAGATGGAACGCAGGGCGGCAGACTCAGCAGTCATCACCAGCTCGCCAAAGTGACGGGATTCGGCAGCCAGACCGGCCTTCATCCCCTCCTCCACGCCGATGCGCACAACATCCAGGATCCGCTCCGGCGCCGGGTAGTTGCCACGGGTCTTGGCTTTCACCCCCTTGTTGGCCTGATCGAACAGCACCTTGCGACCCAGCTTGTTGGTCTCCAGCACCTTGCCCTGCAGATCCCGCTTCAACTGATGGCGCGGTTTGCCCTTCTTGGCCAGCTTGATGGCAGCATCCAGCAAGATTGACGGCGGCACCACATCATCCACCAGCCCCAATTTCTTGGCTTGTTTGGCCCGCACCTGTTTGCCGGTCAGCATCAGATCCAGCGCCTTGGCCACCCCGATGAGGCGCGGCAGACGCTGGGTACCGCCAGAGCCCGGCAGCAGACCGAGCTGCACTTCCGGCAATCCCAGCACAGATTTGCCATGATCGGTCACCACCCGACCATGACAGGCCAGCGCCAACTCCAGCCCTCCTCCGAGGCAGGGGCCGTGAATGGCGGCGATCACCGGAATGGTCAGTCCCTCGATCTCGGCAAAGATCTCCTGCCCTTCTCGTGACAGGGTTTCTGCATCCTTGGCACTGGTGCAGGCGGCCAGCATGGTGATATCAGCACCGGCGATGAAGGAGTCCTTCTTGCCGGAGGTGATCACCAGACCGATCAAATCCTTGTTGCGTTTCACTTCGGCCAGCACGGTGCGGATCTCCTCCACAAAGGCGGCCTTGAGGGTATTCATGCTCTCGCCCGGCACATCCATGGTGAGGATGCCGATGCCATCTTTGCGAACATCCAGGGAAAAAGTCTTAGCGCTCATTATTCAACCTCCAACACCATAGCCACGCCCAATCCACCCGCCGCGCAGGCGGTGTTGAGCCCCAGTCCCCCGCCGCGACGACGCAGCTCGTGCAGGGTCTGGGTGATCATCCGCGCACCGGTCGCGGCAAAGGGGTGGCCATAGGCTAGCGAACCACCGAGGACGTTGAACTTCTCCATGTCCACCTCGCCGATGGCCTGATCGCGGCCCAGCTTGTCACGGGCAAACTCGTGGCTGGCAAACATCTTGAGGTTGGCCAAGGTCTGGGCGGCAAAGGCTTCATGCATGTCGATCAGGGTTAGATCGCTGAGCGTGATACCGGCTCTGTCCAGCGCCAGCGGCGTGGCGTAGGAAGGACCCATCAGCATGTCTTGCCAGACATCAATGGCCGAGAAGGCGAAGCTGCGGATATAGCCAAGCGGCTCGAGACCCAGCTCTTTCGCCCGACCTTCCCGCATCAGCAACACGGCGGCAGCGCCGTCAGTGAGCGGGGTGGCATTGGCAGCAGTGACTGTGCCATGGACTCGGTCAAACACCGGCTTGAGCTTGGCGTAGCTCGCGAGATCCGAGCTTTCACGGATATTGTTGTCCCGCTCGAGCGGCGACTTGTAGGGCGGCACATGGGCGGTAAACACCTCGCCACTGAGCTTGCCATCGGCCCAAGCCTGCGCGGCCAGAGTGTGGGAGCGGTGAGCCAGCGCATCTTGCGCCTCACGGCTGATCTGGTGGCTCTTGGCCATCTGCTCGGCGGTCTGTCCCATGGAGAGACCGGTCGAATATTCCGCCACCGCAGGCGGCACCGGCAGCAGATCCTTGACCCTCAATGTCCGCAGAATATTGAAGCGGTGCTGCAGATTGCGCGCCTTGTTGAGATCCACCAGGGCGTGAGCCAGCTTCTTGCTCACCCCGATGGGCAGCACGGAGGAGGAGTCAGCACCGCCGGCGATGGCGATGTCTACGGTACCGGCCATGATGGATTCGGTGACGTTGGCCACCGCCTGAAAACTGGTGGCGCAAGCGCGGGAGACGCTATAGGCATCGGTATTGACGCTCATGCCGGTACCGAGCACGATCTCGCGGGCAATGTTGGGGGCTTCCGGCATCTGAACCACCTGACCAAACACCAGCTGGTCGATAAGCTTAGGATCGAGATCGGTACGGGCGAGCATCTCGCTCACCACCAGTTTGCCGAGATCGACTGCAGGCACGCCATGAAAGGCGGTAGCCTGCTTGGCAAAGGGGGTACGCAGCCCCGCCACGACGGCAATCCGTTCGCCCTGGCGAGTCGTCAGTTTCAATGGCTGTTTCATCCTGGCTCCTTGGTTTAAAAGGCAGAGGTCTGACCTCATTGCGCCACATCTTAACAATCCAATCACAAGTTTCATACAGCTGATTGAAACTAAATTAAGCGCGGCAAGGCCCCTTTGCTCGCCCTTGGGAAGCAACTGGAGTATAAAAAGATCAACTTCCATAAAAACAACGGGTTTATCGCATGGCAGCGGCCGAGTTCAGAGCACTTAGGGACTATCTTGGCAGTCAGATCCTGGGGCAGGAGGAGCTAATAGAAGGGCTCCTGATTGCCCTGTTATGTGAAGGACATGTGTTAATCGAAGGGGCTCCCGGGCTGGCCAAAACCCGCGCCGTCAAGGCGCTCGCTGGCGCCGTCGAGGGACGCTTTGCCCGTATCCAGTTTACCCCCGACCTGCTTCCTGCCGATCTCACCGGCAGCGAGGTGTTTCACCCGCAGGATGCCAGTTTTGTATTCCAGCCAGGCCCCCTCTTCAACCATCTGGTGCTGGCGGACGAGATCAACCGGGCGCCGGCCAAGGTGCAATCAGCACTCCTGGAAGCCATGGCCGAACACCAGATCACCGTGGGCAAAAAGAGCTGGCGGCTGCCACCGCTCTTTATGGTCGCCGCCACCCAGAATCCTATCGAGCAGGAGGGAACCTATCCCCTACCGGAGGCCCAGCTCGATCGCTTTCTGCTCAAGCTGATGGTGGATTACCCGAGCCCCACGATGGAGCTCGCCATCTTGCAGCTCAACGCCAGCGGTGAACAGCTTGGTGCGGCGCCGGTGACCCTGAGCCAAACCACCTTGCAACGTGCCCGCAGCGAAGTGCTGGCGGTGACCATGCAAAGCCGACTGGAGCACTATCTGGTGGAGCTGGTCTGCGCCACCCGCCCGGGCAGCGGCCTTTGCCCTGCCCTTGAGCCATTGATTGCCGTGGGAGCCAGCCCCCGCGCAACGTTGGGGCTGGCTCGCTCTGCCCGCGCCCGTGCATGGCTCGCGGGGCGTGATTATGTGCTGCCGGAAGATATCCAGCTGCAAGCCTATCCGGTGCTGCGCCACCGCCTTATTCCCAGTTATCAGGCGCTGGCCGACAATCTGGATAACGATATCCTGATCGCCCAACTGCTGGATCAGGTGCCATGCCCCTAGATCCCGGTCTGCATCCCGATATCGCCCTGTCGCTGCCACGGCTGCTCAATATCCGACTATGGGCCAAGGCCAGGAAGCCACCTCACGCAGGCAGAAGCAGCAGCGAACGCGGCAAAACTGGCCGCTCTCCCGGACTCACGTTTCGGGAGCTGCGCGCCTATCAGGCTGGTGACGAGGTACGCCATATCGACTGGCGAGTGACCGCACGCCTCGGTCGTCCCTATACCCGCCTCTATAGCGAGGAGCTCGATCAGTCGCACTGGCTGCTGCTCGATCTCTCTCCCGCCATGTATTTCGGCTCCACACGGCAGCTCAAGGCGCGTCTGGGGTGCGAGCTGGCAGCAGCCCTGATCTGGCAAGGGGAGAAGCAGCAAAACACCCTGATCTGCCACGGGCTTACCCCCCATCACCAGAGCCAGCGCGGCAGCGTGCTGCCCCTGCTCCAATCCCTCTGCCATCACTACCAGCAAGGGCTGGCACGTCGGCCCCTTTCGCACTCGCTAGCCGACACCTTGTCTGGCGTGAAGTTGCCTCACGGAGCCAAGCTGACGATCATCACCGATCACAGACCCTGCGAGTCGGCGCTCTGTCAGCAATTGCAGCTGCTCTCCCGGCGCCACGATATTCACTATTGGCAGATCCGCGACCCCCTAGAGGCCGCCCTTCCCCCTGACGGCCAGCTGCCAGTGGCCATTGATCGGCCAGGGCAGCACTATCAGGGCTGGCTGGATGGGAGCCATGCCGGTTTCTCCCACCGCTACCGGCATGCCGCCGAGCAGCAGCTGGCCCACGGCAAGCAGTTGCTGTTGCCATTGGTGCAGCGCCTCTATCTGCTCGATAACGGCCAGACGCTGCAACAGCAGTGGCAGGAGGGGCTATGTCATCAGGGATGATCTCGCCCGCCGAACTCGACAGCGCCAGTCCAGCCTCCGACGCCATCACTCCGCCGCTGGCCGCCCTGATGCGCGACATCCACCCGGGGCCGGATCTGATTGAACAGAGTCTTGACCCCAGAGTGCTGGCGCTATTGTGGCTGTTGATCACAGGGTTATTGCTGCTGCTGATCATCCTGATTGCCAATAGGGTGATACGTTACAGCCGCTGGTGTCGCCAGCTGGAGGGGGATCCGGCGCTGCTGGTGGCGCAAATACAGGAGGCCCTGCGTCATGAAGCGCTACAGCGCTGGCCCGAGGCGCGCCAACTGCAAGGTGAGGCGTGGCTCGCCTTCATCGATCGCCACGGCGGCAGCGATTTTAGCCAGTTCTCGTCTCACTGGAGCAGTTGGCTCTATGGCAGCCAGAACCCGACTCGCGAGCAGTGCGAACAGCTTCAGCAACATTATCGCCGTTGGGGTCAAACCCTCTTCTTCCAGCTTGCCCCCCGCTCGAGGCGTAAAGCCGCGCGGAGGCATCCATGATCCTGGCCTGGCCCTGGTTTGCGCTGGCGCTGGTGCTGCCCTTGCTGGTGCGCTTCGGCTTGCCGCCCCTGCGCCGCGGCTATCTGGCTCACCCCGGGTTTGCGCTGCTGCGTCCTCAGGCCGGATTACCGCTCTGGCGCGCCATGCTGCTCTGGTGCGCCCTTATCCTCGCCCTCTGCCGCCCCCAGTGGTGGGGGGAACCGGTGATCCAATATGAAGGGAGTCGGGATCTGCTGCTGGCGGTGGATCTGTCAGACAGCATGCGCACCCCTGATATGCTCGATAACGGCGAGCAGCAAGCACGGCTAACGGCGGTGCGCCAGCAGATCAAGGCGCTGATCGCCAAACGGGCCGGAGACAGGGTGGGCCTCATTGTCTTTGCCGATCACGCCTACCTGCTCTCTCCCCTCACTCAGGAGATCCCGGCGCTGTTGACCTTGAGCGACGAGCTCGATTTTGATCTTGTCGGCCGAACCACCGCCCTTGGCGAAGCCATCCAGCTGGCACGTCAGCATGGAGATCCGGGTCGCCCCACCGCCCTGCTGCTGGTCACTGATGGCCGCAATACCGCAGGCAATGCCGACCCGCTGCAGGAGGCCAAACTCGCCGCGGCACAGGGAATACGGATCTACACGCTGGGGGTCGGGGCCGACCCCGATACCTTTATCCAACCCTACGATGAGGCGGGCAGCGGTCAGGCCGATCCCAGCAGCGAACTGGACGAGCCACTCCTGAAAGAGCTGGCACAGACAGGCCAGGGGCGTTACTTTCGGGCACGCACCCAAAGCGATCTCGATGCCATCAACGCGACTCTCAATGCCCTTGAACCTGCCCCCATGCCGATTGCCCAATACCAGCCGGTGATCGAGCTCTACCCCTGGCCGTTGGCACTGCTTTGTAGCTTGCTGCTTCTGCCATCAGGGCACGGCAGATTGGAGTTTCGCATGGTGCGTAACTGGCTGGCACGAGGTGCGCGCAGATGGAGCTGATCTTGCTCCGCCCCCTGTGGCTGATCGCACTCATCCCCTGGCTCTGGCAAGGGTGGCGCCGTCGTCGCCAGCCCCCGCTGCTCGCACCTGCGATGCAGGCTTATCTGCTGCCAGCCTCCCGTCCTCAGCGCCCCTGGCTCTGGCTGGCAACCCTGCCCGTGATTTTGGCCCTGAGTGGCCCCGCACTGCGCGGTGAGCTGCAACAGCAGCCTGCAGCACCGCTAGATATCTGGCTACTGGACTTGTCACGCTCGATGACCGCCACCGACCTCAAACCGGATCGGGCGACCCGGGTCAGATGGCAGTTGCAGCAGCTGCTGAGCCGCGCCAAGGGCGAGCGTATTGCGCTGATCCTCTACGCAGGCGACGCCTACCTCGCCATGCCGCCAACCCGGGATCATCAGGCCCTTTCGCTGCTAATGCCCGACTTGCGTCCCGATATCATGCCGTTGCAGGGCAGCAACCCGGCACGGGCGGTGGAACTTGCCATGAAGCAGCTGGCCCCTGGAGAACAAGCGCGTCTGCTGCTGATCACCGACGACCTCACCCAGAATCAGATGACCCAAATAGCCGCCCTGTGGCCCTGCCAGCAACGCCTTCTTTGCCGCGATACCCAGTCGGCACGCCTCGATATTCTGCTTGCCAACAGCGGTCAACCGGCCCCCATGCCCGCCATTCCGGCCAATGAGTTGGGGTTTGCCACCCGCATGCCCGCGCAGTTGCCCGCCCCCGATAGTCAGGCCATTGCCGCACTGGCCAATCGCCTCGGCGGTGAGCTGCAGTGGCTTGGCAGCGACATCCCTCGCTTTGCGCCGCTGCCCACGACTACCTCGGCCCTCACCCCGGCGCCTCTCGATTTAGGCCCCTGGCTGCTGCTCCCCTTGTTAGCGCTGGCCTTGCTGGCCAGAGTCGGCGCCCGGTTGATGATGGCGCTGATGGTGGGTGCTCAGCTGCTGGCGCCACAAAACCTGCAAGCGGCAGAGAGGGGAGACCTGCAAGCGATGCTGGCTTATCAAGAGGGGGATTTTCCGAGGGCTGCCCGCACCTTCAACGATCCTGTCTGGCGCGGCAACGCCTGGTATCGGGCCGGAGCCTACCGGCAAGCCATCGCAGCCTATCAGGAAGCGACGAGCGCCACCGCCCACTACAACCGCGGCAATGCCCTGCTGCAACTGGGGGAGTTTGCGGCCGCCAAAGAGGCCTATCTGGCCGCTCTGGCGCTTGAACCCGGCCATGAAGATGCGCTCTATAACCTCTCTCTGTTACAGGGCGCAGCGGCGGCTGCTCCCGATACCAGCAACAGCAAACAGCCCGAACCATCGGCAGCTCAGCAGGCAGTAGCAATGCCCCTGCCCCCCTCTCCCCCGGTGTTGCTGCTGGAGCAGCGACTGCGCAAAGAGGCGCTGCGCCGGGATCTGATCAAGGTGGAGGAGCCCTGGTGATGCGGGCAGGATGGGGGTTGTTGCTCGCACTCACGAGTCCACTTTGCTGGGCTTTGCCCCCTCGGGCAGAGCTGCTGCCGGGGGCCGACCCCAGCGATTGGCTGCTGATCATCGAAGCGGATGGCGAGCGCCAGAGCAGCGAACTGGAGATCACCCCCCTACTGCGCCAGTTTGCGGTGGGCAGAGTGACCATGAGCCGGGTCACGACCCCGGTACAACAACTGACTCGCTGGCAGATCCCGCTGCACCAGAGCAATTCAACCGCAAATACCGAGGTGGTGATTGCCCCGCTCAAGCTGGGAAATGAGTTCACCCCCTCGCTCACCCTGCCATTGAGAGAGGTGAAAACAGCGGCACTACCGCAACCCGCAGCCACCTCGCCCCTCGAGATGCAGGCCAGCCTTGATCATCAGGGCCCGCTCTATCCCGGCCAGCCGGTGATCTACCGGCTGACACTGTGGCTGCCCACCAGTATGCAAAACCCGGCGCTGAGCGAGCTCAGCTCTGCCCACTTCACCATCCGTCGCCTCGGTAGCGACGAGTGGATCGCCCCCGCTCAGGCAGGTCTACCCGGCCGGCTCACCCGCAGCTGGCTCGTTCAGGCAAAAGCGCCGGGACTCTGGTACCTCGACTCGCCCCGCTTGCAGGGGCAGCTCACGCAGCAGGGGAGCAAGCCGCAAAAACTCTCGGCCCGCGCGGCACCGCTCGAGGTAAGGGTCGACAAGGCCCCCGCCACACCAGTGGCCACCCGGCTGACCCTGAGTCAACGGCTTGAACCGGCCTCCAAGGGGGAAGTGGGTGAACCGCTGATCCGGATCCTCACCCTGACCATGGAAAATGGTGACAGCGGCCAGATCCAGCTTGCCCCCCTGATGGCCCATCAACTGCCAAACGGCATACAGGCACATCCCGATGGCGAGCAACAGCAGGAGCGTTACCGAGATGGCAAGCTGTTGTTTGAGCGACAGTGGCGCCAGACTCTGGTCGCGGATCAGAGCGGCGACTATCAGCTCCCCCCCATTGATCTGCCCTGGTTTAATACCCAAAGCGGCCGGATTGAACAGGCCAGCCTGCCCGCCATTACGCTGACGTTTCAGGCAACGACAAATCGGCAACCTGATCAGCAGACATCGCAAGTGGCACTGCGAGAGAGCCTTTGGTGGGTCGTGCTGGCCATAACGCTGCGTGCACTATGGCGCCACTGGCCCCGCTGGCGCGCCTTCTATCAACTGCAACGTGCCCTTGCCCAACACCAGCCGGATGCCAGTCGCAAGGCACTGATCCGATGGGCGACCTTGCGCTGGCAGGTCTCCTATTATCAATTAGGCCAGTTGCCCGACGCTGGGCATAATCGGGTCGGCAACGGGCTCGCCGCACTCGAGCGAGACTGTTTTGCACGGCCCTCTTCTGGCCCGCCCATCGAGTGGCGCGCTCTGGCTCGTACCCTCAGGGCTGATGAAACGGCCGGTATTGCGTACCTGATTTACCTGCTGGCGCACGGGAGTTCCCGCTCCCGCCGCCACGCCCCCTGACAAGGATTGCCCTATGGCACTGCTGTTTTTTAGAAAAAAACGTGCTCAGCAGCATATTGGTGGAAATGATCCGGCCACTTCGCCGGTCTCTGATCCCATGGCTGACAAACAAACCAAATTTGAAGCACTGGTTCATGCGCTGCATGGCGATCTCTACCGGTATGCCTACTGGCTGACCCGGGATCCCAACGTGGCGGAAGATCTGGTGCAAGAGACCTTCCTGCGTGCCTGGAAGGCTATCGACACCCTGCAGGATGACAAGGCGGCCAAAGGGTGGCTGATCACCATCCTCAGACGGGAGAACGCCCGCCGCTTTGAACGCAAACAGCTGGAGCTGGTGGATCTCGACGATCACCCTCAGCCCCAGCACGATGCGCTGCACAGCGAACAGGAGATGGAGAACGAGTGGTTGCACCGTCACATCGCCCGATTGCCCGAGGAGTACCAGGAGCCACTGCTGCTGCAAGTCGTGGGAGGATTCAGTGGTGAGGAAATTGCCGAGATGCTCGGTCTCAACAAAAACACCGTCATGACCCGACTGTTTCGCGCCCGCAACCAGATCAAGGAGGCGATGGAGCAGAAGAACCAAGCAAGAGGACACGGACATGGATGAACTCGAATTTCGCCGCAATGCCATGATCCAGCCCCACGATCAACAACCGGACTTTCTCAAAGCCGCTGAAGCCAGCCAGGCCAATCGGAACTACCTCGACGAGATGAAGCAGTTCGACAGAACTCTCAAGCGCGCCATGCAGGTAGAGGTCCCCGCCGGACTGGCCGAGCGGATCCTGCTCAGGCAAGCCATGCTGCAAGACAGTGATGCGCAAGATGATATGCCGCCATCCCGCCCCCTTGGCACGGCGCCGGTCAAGCTCCGGACATCAACATCCTGGCGCCAGATCGCCCTGGCTGCATCGGTCGCCTTCCTGCTGGGAATGAGCACCCGCTGGATCACGCTGCCAGAAACGGCTCCTGCGGCTCTCTCCCTCGCACAGGTGGCGATGGCTCATGTCTATGGCGAAGAACCCTTTATTGAAGGTGTCGATGAGCAGGTCAATCTGCATAACATCAATGCCAAGATGGAGAAGTATGGCGCCACCTTAAGCGGGATGGATGGGCTCAAGGTAACCTATGTCAATCACTGCTCGTTTTATCAGGGACCGGCCTTGCACATGGTGATCCAGGGAAAAATGGGGCCTGTCACCCTCTTTTTAGTACCCAAACATGTTCCATTAACCCTGCAACAGGCCACATTTGAAGATGGCACCCTCAAAGGGGAGATAGTCCAGCTCAAAGGCGCCAATATGGTACTGATTGGCGAGATGAAAGAGCCACTTGCCCCCGTTGCCAACGCCCTGCAGTCACGTCTGCAGTGGGACATTTAACATCGCCGGTTAACAACCTCAGATCCATCCTCAATAGCAGGCGGCGGTCACGAGCCGCTGCCTGTTCCCCCCCTGATTACTCCCCTTTGTCACTCATTTGCCTCAAGATTTCGAAAAATTGACAAAATTATTTTTGTGACGGAGATCGGCAATCCAGGTCAATAATCCATCTTTAGACCCTGAAAATGATGAATTAAACAGCAAGTTAAAACAAATGATTAACACATCGATCACTTTTATGTATTCTGCTGTCACTGGTCTGATTTCTTACCTCCTACCAGATCCATAGAATCACGCCAGAATTGATTGGGAAGAAGCTGAAATAAAAACGGATTTTGTCGAGGTTTGCATTGAACGTGCAGCCAATATCGGCAAAAAAATCTGCCTACAAGAGAGAACACCATGACGACAACTATTTTCAAGAAGAGCCTGATTGCCGCCACCATCGCGCTGGCCACCGGTCAAGTCCATGCCGCGGCATTCCAGTTGAACGAGCACTCGGCCTCCGGTCTGGGTCGCGCCTATGCCGGTGAAGCAGCTATTGCCGACAACGCCTCCGTGCTGGCCCGTAACCCGGCTGCCATGACCACCTTCGACAAGATGGCGGTTTCTGTCTCTGGCACCTACATCAAACCGGATGTGGATGTGGAGGGTAAGCTTTCATCTCCAAGCCCCCTTCTAAACGGTAAGGATGCAAGTCAAAGTGGCATTGCTCCTGCAGCATTCGTACCTGCCTCCTATTTTATCCAACCATTGAATGACCAATGGGCATGGGGTATCGGTCTGTTCTCAAACTACGGTTTGTCTACCGAATATGATAAGAGCTTTATTGCAGGTCTCGGTGCTGGTGACACTGAATTGATGACTTTGAATATCAACCCAAACATCGCCTATCGTATAAACGAACATTTCAGCATCGGTGCTGGCGTCAATGCCGTATACGGAGCCGCTGAATTGAACCGTTATGCCGGATTTGCAAGCCCAACTGCTCCAAATACTCGAGTAGCACACCTGAAAGGTGATACTTGGGGTTTCGGTTGGAACGTTGGTTCCTTGTACGAAGTCAATGAAAATCATCGCTTCGCACTGACTTATCGTTCACAAGTTGATATGAGCTTTGATGGTGACTTCCAAGGCTCAACGTCAGGTAACAAAATTGTTGACGGCAATTTGAAGTTAGACCTACCTGCTCAAGCAGAATTTGCCGGCTACCACCGTTTGAACCAGCAATTTGCAGTTCATTACTCCGTCAACTGGACTGATTGGAGCGCGTTCCAAGAATTAAAGGCGACCAGCTCAGGCTGTAATACCCCGGGCCAACCAGGCGTGTGTCTCAATAAACCCGAGAAATTTAAAGACTCCACTCGCTACTCCATCGGCGGTACTTGGTATATCAATCCAGCTTGGGAAGCTCGTCTGGGCTTTGCCTATGACAACACCCCAATCGAAGCCGAATACCGTAGTCTGAGCATCCCTGACTCTGACCGTATCTGGTACAGCGCTGGCGCAACCTACCATATTAACACCGATATGAGTATTGACTTTGGTATTGCATATCTGGACGGCAAGAAAGTCGACGTGAATGAAGGTCTGCCAGATCATACTAGTGCAACGCGCTGGCAGGGTACTTCCCACGGCAACGCCTTCCTGGCCTCAGCCCAGTTCAACATGAAGTTCTGATTATTGATAGAATTGAAAGAGCGCCGTCAGGCGCTCTTTTTTTATCCGCAAAAGCCAGTTCAGCGTACACATGTAGCACACACCTGTTTATTTTTCTTTTTTAATCAAGCTATTAGAGTACATCCTTCCAGCATTTAATCTTGTTTTATCCAGATACTGGCCATTACCGTTGCCTTACTGGTCATACCATATAAAATCCTGCCTCCATTCATATGACCTATTGAACCTTCGGGTAACAGCAAGGATTTTGCCATGCATCCCATCATCAAACCGTCCGCCATC
Organism: Aeromonas sp. R1-1; assembly: GCF_040908495.1. Classification (NCBI taxonomy): domain Bacteria; kingdom Pseudomonadati; phylum Pseudomonadota; class Gammaproteobacteria; order Aeromonadales; family Aeromonadaceae; genus Aeromonas; species Aeromonas sp. R1-1. The sequence goes on from NZ_JBFODV010000169.1 coordinate 25,746, forward strand.
GCCCTGCTGGTGATCGCGGGTCAGACTCATGCCGCCGGGTTCCAGCTGGCTGAACAGTCCGCTACAGGACTGGGACGCGCCTTTGCAGGTGAGGCCGCCATCGCGGATAACGCCAGTGTGCTCTCCCGCAATGCAGCAGCCATGACCCGCTTCGATCAGATGGCGCTCTCTGGCGGAGTCATCTATGTCAGTCCTGACGTCAATATTGAAGGCAACACCCGCTTGCCGACCAAAGCCGGTATCGTCACCTCCGATGCCAGTGCACACGATATCGCCGCCGCAGCCTGGGTACCCAACGCCTATCTCATCATTCCACTCAACGAGCAGTGGCGACTCGGCTTCTCGGCAACCTCTTACTACGGCCTTGGCGTCAAGATGCCGGATAACTACAGCGCGGGACACTTTGGCAATGTCTCCGATATCAAGACCATGGATCTGGGTACCTCACTCGCCTATCGCATCAATGAGATGTGGTCAATTGGTGCCGGGATCTCTGCTATTCAGGGCGAAGGCGAAGTCGGTGGCACCTTCCCTTCTCGCAACCTGATCGCAAAACATTTGCAAGGGGATGGCTGGGCATTGGGCTGGAATGTCGGCACCTTGCTGGAGTTGTCCGAACAAACCCGAATTGGCCTATCCTACCGTCACGATGTCACTTTGACCCTCTCGGGAGATGCTATCGTGGGCCGACCCAATGCAGATGGCTCCGTTACCGAGATCAGAGATACCGGCAGTCTGGATCTGCCGTTGCCCGCGACGGCAGAGTTGGCGGCATTCCATCAGCTGACTGACAAGCTGGCTCTCCACGGCAGCCTGAACTGGACCAACTGGAGCAAATTCGTTCAGTTGGAAGCTGATCTCAACAATTTGCAGAACATGCACATCAAGGACGAGCACTGGGAAGATAGCTGGCGCTACGCCATCGGTATGACCTATCAGGTCACTCCCAAATGGCAACTGCGCTCCGGTGTGGCCTATGACGCCAGCCCGGTACCAGCCGATCGTCGTACCATTTCCATCCCGGATGCCGATCGCCTCTGGTACAGCCTGGGAATGGGGTATCAGTTCACGCCCAACCTGACCGTGGATCTGGGGCTGACCCTGATCGATGGCAAAAAGGTGGATGTCACTGAAAAAATGGAGCTGCAACCGGGTAATCCGATGACGACCTCCACCTTCCAAGGCACTTCCGAAGGGGATGCCTGGCTGGCTGGTGCACAATTGAGCTATCTCTTCTAAATTCCTTCCCTGCAAAAAACGCTATGCCAATTATTGCCTTACTCAATAAGGTGAACACTGGCATAGTGTTCTGCAACACCATAAAATCAACCCAGTACCTTTACTGGAGCAAGGCATGTATTCCTACGTAGCAAGACAGCCGATCCTCGACAGAGACCTCAAAACTCATGCCTATGAGCTGCTCTTTCGCGATAGTCTGAATAATGTCTTCCCGAGCATCTCCTCCCAGCAGGCGACGTCACGCCTGGTGGTCGAACAGTTCCTGCAACAGAATATCGATCAGCTGTTGGGAGGCCGCCCCTGCTTTATTAATTTCCCCCACTCACTGCTGCTGGAAGGATTGGCAGAGTGCCTGCCGCCCGAAAAAGTGGTGATTGAGATCCTGGAAGATTCCCCACCGGATGATGCCCTGCTGGAAAAGGTGAAACAGCTGCACAAGCTGGGATATCAACTGGCACTCGATGACTTCACCATGTCGCCGGATTGGGAGCGCTTCCTCCCCTTTATCCACATCATCAAGTTTGATCTTCGTGCCACCCCCCTGATGCAGATCAAAGTGTTTATCCAGAGGCATCAGACGCTGGGGCTCACCTATCTGGCGGAAAAAGTAGAGGACAAGGCGGAGTTCGAGCGGGTCAAACAGCTGGGGATCCAGCTGTTCCAGGGCTTTTTCTTCAGCAGACCCGAGATGGTCAAGCAAGCCACCATGGAGCCAGCGCAAGTCGTGGTGATGCAGTTGCTCAACGTGGTCAACGAGGCAGAGCCTGATATCAACAAGATTGAACAGCTGCTCGGTCAGGATATCTCCCTCTCCCTCAAGCTGCTGCGCTATGTCAACCATCTCAAGGGCCACACCAACCCTATTTCGTCATTTCGCCAGGCTGCCATCTATCTGGGCAACACCCAGCTAAAGCGCTTTGTCTCGCTGGTAGCCGCGACCAGCGCCGGCAAGGGCAAGAGCGCCGAGCTCTACCAGATGTCGATGATCCGTGCCCGCTTCTGTGAACTGCTGGCCCATGCCCACGCTCCGAGCCAGCAGGCACAACAAGCCTTTATCACCGGTCTCTTCTCCCTGCTGGATGTACTGATGGAACAGCCGATGGACAAGCTGCTCGGTACTATCCCTCTTATCGACGATATTCGGCTGGCGCTATTGGAGCGAAAAGGCAATCTGGGTTTCTACCTCGCGTTTTGTGAAGATTACGAGAGCGCCAACTGGTCACGGGTAACGGCCAGAACAGCCCGCCTGGGGCTGAGCGAGGATAAGGTGAGTCACCTCTATCTGGCCGCCACCACCTGGGTCACGGAACAACTGCTGGCGATGGAAGCCACCAATTAATTCGCCTCATCATTCACTTCGACCGCGATAGCGGTCGCCTCACCACCTCCGATACAGAGCGCGGCCACGCCTCGCCGCAAACCCCGTTGCCGCAGCGCGGCAATCAGCGTCACCAGAATGCGTGCGCCACTCGCCCCCAACGGATGACCGAGTGCACAGGCCCCTCCATGCACATTGACCTTGTGATGAGGGATGCCGACCCCGCTCATGGCCAGCATGGTGACCATGGCGAAGGCCTCATTGATCTCAAAGAGATCCACCTCTTCCACCGACCATGCCAGACGCGCCAGCAAGCGTGAAATGGCGCCAATAGGCGCAGAGGTAAACTCGGCGGGCAATGCTGCATGGCTCTGATAACCGACAATCCGAGCCAGCATAGGTACCTGCCAGGCTTGCGCCGTGGCGCCATCCATCAATATCAGCGCCGCCGCACCGTCCGAGATAGAGCTCGAATTGGCCGCCGTAATGGTGCCTTCCTTGCCAAACGCAGGCTTCAGGGTCGGGATCTTCTCTGGTCTGCCCTTGCCGGGCAGCTCGTCTTCGGCCAGCAACAAGCGCTCACCGCGATAGACGCTTGTCAGCTCGGACACAAACGCACCGGCTTGCTGCGCATCGCGGGCCCGCTGCAATGACGCCAGGGCAAACTCATCCATGGCAGTGCGGGTCAAACCGGCCAGATCGGCGCTGCGCTGGGCATGTACCCCCATCAGCTGGCCATCATAGGCATCTTGCAAACCGTCGAGGAATAGGTGGTCCAGCACCTTTTGATGCCCCATCCGAAAGCCGCTGCGGGCGTTATCCAGCAGATAGGGGGCACGGCTCATGCTCTCCATCCCCCCCGCGACCACCACCCTGTTGTCACCAAGGCGGATGGTATCCGCCGCCAGCATCACCGCTTTCATACCTGAACCGCACACCTTGTTGACCGTGGTAGCAGGCACACTATCTGGCAACCCTGCTTTCAACAACGCCTGCCGGGCTGGCGCTTGCCCCACGCCCGCCGCCAGCACATTGCCCATAAACACTTCATCGACCTGCTCCGGACGCAGCCCACTTTGCTGCAGTGCCGCCTCGATGGCACAGGCTCCCAACTCAGGCGCAGTGACCTCTGCCAATGCCCCCTGAAACGCCCCCATCGGAGTCCGCTTTGCCGCCAGAATTGCAATATCCATTTGCCTGCCTCTGTTTGTTACATGGCCATAACATAGGGGTTCTGACGCAATGGAACAAGAGTTGCAGTGCAGTTTACGTTTAGGTAAGGTGCAGACAGGATTTAGTTCGCCAAGAAGTCTGTATGAACAACAAGGATGAAGGACGGCGCTTCAGCATCAGTGAGCTGGCCCGGGAATTTGATATTACGACGCGCAGTATCCGTTTCTACGAGGATCAGGGGTTGCTCAATCCCGCCCGAGAGGGACAAACCCGCATTTACAGCAAGCAGGATCGGGTTCGCCTCAAGCTCACCCTGCGCGGCAAGCGGCTCGGGTTCAGCCTCGCCGAGATCCGCGAGCTGTTTGATCTCTATGATGCCGACAAGAGCAGCCGCACCCAGTTACAAACCATGCTGGGACTGGTTGAGGAAAAACGGCAGACACTTCAACAGCAGATGGAAGATATCAGGATGGTGCTGCTGGAGCTGGATGCTGCCGAGCAGCGCTGCCAACAGGCCCTTAGCCAGCTGGGATAACCGGCTTGCTGGGCTGACAAGGTAGCTCTTTCAGCCCGATCACAAGATGCCAGATAGCAAAAAGCCACTCCTGAGAGTGGCTTTTCTTCGACCTGACGGTTCGCTATTAAACGCGAACGAAGTCCAGGTGGATCAGCTTGTAACGTACCGGGTGACGCTGGATAGCTTTCACTTTTACGTTAACTTCTTCACCGTTGATAACCAGAGTCAGTACAGACTCATAGAATTCCGGCTTCTCTTGAGCCAGGATCATTTTCTTGTGGTCAACAGTGATGGACAGGGCTTCTTTGCCTGCACCGTAAACGATGGCAGGAACTTGGTCAGCTTGACGCAGGCGGCGGCTCGCACCTTTCCCCAGGTCAGAACGGACTTCAGCTTGGAATACGAAAGACATAGTATGTATCTCTTTTGGATGAATTTATGGTGCTAACTGCGACCGGTCAGCACCTCGCAAAACGAGCGCGAATACTACCACGGGCCAAATTCGGATACAAGGTACCGACTCTGCATTTAGCGCCCCTGCTCCAACCGGGCGAATTGCTGCTGACGCTGGGCCGGGCTCAGGGCATCAAACTTCGCCAGGGTCTCGGCGCGCGGGCAGTAGAGACCCTCCCCCGTTCTGACTCGAATGCTCTTGCCAAGCCGCTGCTGGTTCTCTGCCACCAGCGCCAGCAAATAGCTGTAGGTATCGGCTCCTCGGGCACTGGATAACTGGTTAGCAATGCGCCACAGGGTCTCCCCTGCGGCGACCTGATGACACACAGTTTGTGGACCGCCGGCCGCAGGAGCCGAGAGGGTAAGCATGGCGTCACTGCCTGCGGATAAGCTAGCCGTGTGGCTGGCCAGGGCCATATCGTCGCTCGCTACTCCCTCATCTCCTTTGGCTCCACTCATCCCCGCAGTGCGAAAGGTCACTCCCAGCTGAGCCAGTAGAGGTTCGCTCTCGGCGGGGTCGGTAGACATATCAACACTACCGAACGCGTCTTGAGGTGTGCGAAACTCGGCGATAAAGGGCGCGACAGGTTGCGCCTGATAATCAGGGGATCCACTCCCCTGCTGCAGGATTGCACCAGCCGCAACAGCCTGCCCGGGGACAACCCCGTAAGCCATCTCGTCGATGCGCCGCAGCCTTGCCAGATAGGTTTTGGAGAGCTGCGCCTCCCCCTCGAACAGATCGAAAGGGGGGACCAGCCGGGCGGGAAAGAGGATCTGCCAGCGACCGTGCTTCTGCTTTTGGGCCAGCGGCGGAAACTGATTGCCACGCCAAGCCACAAACATCGCAGGCGGCGTGCGCGCCAGCGGGTAATATTCCGGGTTCAACTGCACCCAGGTTTGTTCCGCGATGGGTTGATAACCGCTGATCACCACCTGCGCCACACTCAACCAGATCCCCAGCATCCTTGCCTCCCTGACTTGCGGTTTGAAGGGGCGACCTGACCGGCAACCCCTTCTCAGCACCCGCTATCATGCTGTTAAAACAGTTAGATAGCAGCTTAGCACTGAGCGATGGCGTTAAGCACCCGTTTATCGGAGACCGGATAAGGGGTCCCCAGATTCTGGGCAAAGAACGACACCCGCAGTTCCTCGATCATCCAGCGGATATTGGCCACCTCGGTGGGAATAAGCTGGGATTTGGGGATCTTGGCCAGCAGCGCCTTGTACTCCGACTCCACACTGTGCACCTTGAGCATGTAGACCCGATCCCGGTTGGGATCGATAGCCAGCTTCTCCAGGCGACGCTCGATGGCCCGCAGATAGCGCAGCAAATCAGGCAACCGCTGCCAGCCGGTCTCGGTGACAAAGCCCTTGTGGATGAGGTTGCCGAGCTGCTGCTGGATATCGGACATGGCAAAGGCGGTATCGAGCTGCATCTTGCCCTTGAGCCGCTTTTTGATCTCGTGGGAGAGGGTCAGCACGGCTTCCACCTGCTTGGCCACCTCCACCACCGCATCGTTGAGCTCGGCACGGACAAACTCCTTGAGCGCCTCAAAACCGGCCTCGTCCCAAGCCATGCCGCCGTGCTGCTCAATCAGCTTGTCGCAGCCGCAGGCGATGCAGTCGTCAATCAGCTCGGCCACCTTGCCAAACGGGTTGAAATAGAGCCCCAGCTTGGCCTTGTTGGGCAGCTTCTCCTGCAGGTATTTGATGGGTGATGGCACGTTGAGCAGCACCAGACGGCGCTGTCCCGCCCACATCAGCTGCTGCTGCACCACCGGGCTCTCCACCAGCTGGATGGCGACCGAATCCTTCTGATCCACCAGGGCCGGATAGGCCTTCACCTCGAACCCGCCCCGCTTCTGACTGTACTCCTGGGGCAGCTCGCCAAAGCTCCACAGGGTGAGGCCAGACTGCTCGATATCGTCGTCCGCCACTTGCGACAGGGTCTCCTGCACCTTGCCGCGCAGCGACTCTTTCAATGCCTCCAGATCCTTGCCTTCCGCCACCTTCTTGTGCTTGTCGTCCACCACCCGGAAGGTGAGTTTCAGGTGATCGGGCACCGCAGCCCAATCCCAGGATTCACGGGGCACGGTCACACCAGTCATGCGGCGCAGCTGGCGCTCCATCTCGTCCAAGAGCGGCCCCTGCTCGGGGTTGATGCTGGCGAGCAGCGCATCGGCATAGTTGGGCGCAGGCACGAAGTTCTTGCGCATCGGCTTTGGCATCGACTTGATAAGGGCCACCAACAGCTCGTGACGCAGCCCCGGGATCAGCCACTCAAACCCCTTCACCTCCACCTGATTCAGGAGCGGCAGCGGGATATGCAGGGTCACGCCATCGGCGGCCTCCCCCGGCTCGAACTGATAGGTCAGCTTGAGCTTGAGGCGCCCCTGCTGCCAGAAGTTGGGATAGTCGAGATCGCTGATATGGGCGGCATCCCCCTTCATCAACATCTCTTTTTCGAAGTTGAGCAGCTCGGCGTCCTGCTTTTGCGCCTCTTTCCACCACTTGTCGAAGTGGCGGCTTGATATCACCTCCTCCGGCAAGCGGGCATCGTAGAAGCGGAACAAGTCCTCATCATCTACCAGAATGTCGCGCCGACGGGATTTGTGCTCCAGCGCCTCTACCTCGGCCAGGAGCTTGCGGTTATCGCTGAAGAAACGGTGGCGGGTCTCGAAATCCCCCTCCACCAGGGCGCGGCGGATAAACAGCTCGCGGCACAGGGCTGGATCGATGCGGCTGAAGTTGATGGTGCGCTCGTTGACCAGAGTCAGACCATAGAGGGTCACCTTCTCCTTGGCCATCACGGCACCGTTTTTCTTCGACCAGTGAGGGTCGCTGTGGTGCAGCTTGATGAGGTGCCCCGCCAGCGGCTCCACCCACTCCGGTTCAATTTTAGCGTTGATGCGGGCGTAGAGGCGCGAGGTTTCCACCAATTCTGCGGCCATCACCCACTTGGGCGGCTTCTTGAACAGACCCGAGGCCGGGAACAGGTGGAAGCGGCCATTGCGAGCACCAAGGAACTCGGGCTTTTCCAGATCCTTGTTACCGATGTGGCTCAAGAGGCCGGTCAGCAGGGCACAGTGCACCGTCTTGAAATCCGCCGGTTCATGGTTGGCTTTAAAACCCAGCACCTTGACCGTCTGACGCAGCTGGAAATGGATGTCCTGCCATTCGCGCACCCGCAGATAGGAGAGAAACTCCTTCTGGCACATGCGGCGGAACGGGTTGCTGCCAAGGGCATCCTGCTGCTCTTTCAGGTAGTTCCACAGATTGACGAAGGCGAGGAAGTCGGAATCCTTGTCCTCAAAGCGCCTGTGCTTTTCGTCGGCGGCCTGCTTCTTCTCCATGGGCCGCTCGCGGGGATCCTGAATGCTGAGGGCCGCGGTGATCACCATCACCTCGCTCAGGCAGCCGGTCTGCGCCGCGCTGATCACCATCTTCGCCAAACGCGGATCAAGAGGGATGCGCGAGAGCTGGCGACCGGTCTCGGTCAGCTGCAACTTCGCTTCGCGCTCGCCGGTGGCGGGCAGCTCGCGCACCGCCTCCAGCTCTTTCAAGAGCGTCAGACCGTCCTTGATATGGCGGGACTCGGGTGGCTCGACGAAGGGAAACGCCTCCATATTGCCAAGGCCGAGCGCCAGCATCTGCAGGATGACGGAGGCCAGGTTGGTGCGCAGGATCTCGGGGTCGGTGAAGGCAGGGCGGCTGTTAAAATCCTCCTCCGAGTAGAGGCGGATACAGATGCCGTCCGCCACCCGACCGCAACGCCCTTTACGCTGGTTGGCGCTGGCCTGGGAGACCGGCTCGATGGGCAGGCGCTGCACCTTGGTACGCCAGGAGTAGCGGCTGATGCGGGCCGTACCCGGATCGATCACGTAGCGAATGCCCGGCACCGTCAGCGATGTCTCCGCCACGTTGGTGGCCAGCACGATGCGTCGCCCAGCATGGGGCTGGAACACCTTGTTCTGCTCGGCGTTGGAAAGACGGGCGTAAAGCGGCAGCACCTCGGTATCGCGCAGGTTGAGTTTGCGCAGGGCATCGGCAGTATCGCGGATCTCCCGCTCGCCGTTCATGAAGATAAGGATGTCCCCCAGCCCTTCGCGTGCCAGCTCTTCCACCGCATCGAAGATCCCCTGCAGCTCGTCACGCTCTTCAAGCCCTTCGCTCTTGTCACTGCTCTTTTTATCAACAAACAGTGGGCGGTAGCGCACCTCCACCGGATAAGTGCGGCCGGAGACCTCGATCACCGGCGCCTTGTTGAAATGGCGGGAGAAGCGCTGGGGATCTATGGTGGCCGAGGTGATGATCACCTTAAGATCGGGGCGCTTGGGCAGCAGCTGTTTCAAGTAGCCCAGAATGAAGTCGATATTGAGGCTGCGCTCGTGGGCCTCATCGATGATGATGGTGTCGTACTGGGTGAGCATCCGGTCGTTCTGGATCTCCGCCAGCAAAATACCGTCAGTCATCAGCTTGATGTGGGTCTGCTCGCTCACCTGATCGGTAAAGCGCACCTTGTAACCCACATAGTGGCCAAGCTCGGACTCCATCTCCTCGGCAATACGGGCCGCGACGGTGCGGGCTGCCAAACGGCGTGGCTGGGTGTGGCCGATAAAGCCCTTCACTCCACGCCCGAGCGCCAGACAGATCTTGGGGATCTGGGTGGTTTTGCCCGAGCCAGTTTCCCCTGCAATGATCACCACTTGATGTTCTTGAATGGCCTTGGCGATCTCAGCCTGCTTCTGGCTCACCGGCAGGTTGTCCGGATAGGTGACCTTAGGCACACCGGCCAGACGGGTTTGATAGCGCACTTCGGCGGCGGCCAAATCAGCGGCGATGGTCTCCAGCACGGCGGCCTGTTTGCCTTCAGGCAGCTTCTTGACCCCGTGCAGACGACTGGAAAGGCGGCGGGCGTCGAGATTCATGCAGGCAGAGAGACGGCGGCGCAGCGCCTCGATAGAGAGAGACAAGGTACGAATTCCTTAAATAGGTGCCCAAAGGGGGCATATCGATTAGCTGCGAGCGATCCTAAAGAGCGAGCGGGAACGGTGCAAGCCTTAACGTAGCGTTATATATGGGAAGACAGAGAGATTGGCCGATCCTCAAACATGACAAAACAACCATTGTAAGATGGCATAACATGAATAAATCGCAGCATATGAAATAGCCAAGGCAAGCCGAAGCTTGCCTTGGGAGAGAGAAAAACAGGGTTAACCGTGGGAGTGATGGACAAAACAGGTGGTGAGCTGGGCGTGAATGGCCTGCATGACATTGTGGCGATTGATGACACCGAGCAGACGCCCCTCCTCCACTACCGGATAGATCTTCGGCTTTTGCCCCATCATCATCTCCGCCAGGCTCAAAATACTGGTATCGGGTCCCACCGACAGCACCTCCTTGCGCATCACATCCTTGACCTGCGCCACCTGTTCGCAGTGATAGGCCTCTTTAAGCAGCACTGCGATGCAATCCTGCTCGGAGATCCAGCCAATCAGATGGCCCTGCCCATCCACCACCGGGCCACCGAGCTGATGACTGTTCAGAAATTTCTCGACCGCAGCTTGCACCATCATGTCAGCAGTGAAGGTGATGGGTCTGCTCTGCATATAATCCTTGGCTTTTAGCGATTCCATATCTGCTCCCCTACGGTAGTCCATCAAGCTGGCGTCTTGTGCGCCGGTACCGGCACCATGCTCGGATTGTTCCAAGCATAGCTGGCTCGCGGCGGTATGAGTCGGCGGCCAGCCTCTCCCTCAATTGATGGCATGATCCGGCTCGCGATCCGGAATGGCTGCCATCATCATCTGCGGCAGGTGATCGGCCAGCACCGCCACCACAGCGGGATCGACCCGCCCCTGATCCGCCAGTTGCTGCATAAAGGTCAATGCGTCACGGGCAGGCAGACCGCGCCGATAAGGTCTGTCCTGCACCATGGCCTGAAAAATATCGGCGACCCGCAGGATCCGCGCTTCGAGCGCCATGGCGGATGCCGGCAGGTGGAACGGATAGCCCTCCCCATCAGGCTCCTCATGGTGATAGGCCGCCCAGCAGGCAATCTCCTCAAACCCTTCGATATGGCGCAGGATCTGGTAAGTCTCGAAGCTGTGGGTATTGATGATGGCCCGCTCCTCTTTCGTCAGGCAGGCAGGCTTGTCGAGGATCTCGTCCGGCACCCTGAGCTTGCCCAGATCATGCAGCAAACCGGCGATCTCCAGCATGTCACAATGGATGGCACTGACTCCCATCAATTCTGCCAGTGCCCGAGACAACCTGCTCACACCGAGTGAATGCGTCATCGTGAATGGGCTTTTGGCGTCGACAATGCCGGAGAAGATCTGCGCCAGCGCTTTTAGCTCCCCGTTGAAGGTCAGGCAAGGCTCCCGCACCTGCAGCATCTCCAGCATGTAATCATTGATGGAGCGAGCTTCCAGCTGCAGCCAGAATGCCTCAGAGCGAGACGCCTTGAGGAAGGCATCCACCAGCTCGGGGGCAAAGAACTCGTCACGGAAATCCTGCAGGCGTGCACGGATCTCGTTGGTATGCATCAACAATGAACCATCGCCATAGTAGGGCGCCGCCAACGCATCGCAGCGATCCACCAGAAAGATAAGGTTGGCCTGACGGGCTACATTGGGGTCCACATCGGCCATCTCGCGCAACAGGTGCCAGTGGGTATGGTGATAACGGATAGGCAGGGCCAGTGGGGCCAGCAAACGGAAATCCTTGAGCAGCTGATATCCCACCTCGCAGTGGCGCTGGGAGGACTCCCAATCGAACTCGCTGACCAGATGGTGATGGGTGATGGTCGAGGAGACACCGATATCATGCAGCACCCCCAGCTCGAACAGCAGACAGCGTTCGGCCTCACTCATCCCCAGCTCCCGGCTGCACTCGGCAGCCATAATCCCGACCCGTTTACCGTGGGCCACATCGCCAATGCCCACCAGATCCAGCGAGGCAGACAGTGCATACACCACCTGCCTTAGATCCACTTGCAACGAAAAGGGGGCTGCGCCCTGCGCTCTGTCCATGATCCGGGTCCCATGCGATGCTGTCGTATCAAACTGACGCTGTTTTATGCTTCGTCTTCTATTAATTTAGTCAATAGCCGAGCCTTTTACCTTGTTTTGGTGATGCCTCCGAACGGTTGAGATAGTATGGTGGGTGATTTTGAGAGTTATGGCTTCATGGCATCCATCATCGTTCACTGTCCTCGCTGCAACTCTGACCACGTATATCGCCATGGGAAGACCCCTGCTGGCCATGTTCGCTATCGTTGCCCCCGCCTGTCCGCATGTGTTTCAGCTCACCTATACCTATGAAGCCCGCAAGCCTGGCGTTAAAGACAAGATTGTTGATATGGCCTTCAACGGCTCAGGTGTTCGTGATACTGCTCGCGTCCTCAAGATTGGCATCAACACCGTCATACGCGCCCTAAAAAACTCACCCCAAGGCAAGTAACCTCCGAAAAGGTGGTACTCGATGACGTGGCGCTTATCTGTGAACTTGATGAGCAATGGGCCTATGTCGGAAATAAACAGCATCGACATTGGCTTTGGTATTCCTTTGATACCAAGAGAAAACGAGTCGTGGCATATACCTTTGGCCCACGCAACGATGAGACATGCCGCCGCTTGCTGAGCCTACTTGAATCGCCCCTACTTTCCTAGACACCTCAAGAGCCTCAAACTGAGGTCAATCAGGAGGTATTATGAGCAAGCAGCAACGTTACACGGAAGAA
>NZ_JBFODV010000017.1:0-12811 GCF_040908495.1 Aeromonas sp. R1-1
TGAATGATGGTGGAGGGAGAAGGATTCGAACCTTCGAAGGCAGAGCCGTCAGATTTACAGTCTGATCCCTTTGGCCGCTCGGGAACCCCTCCACAAGTGCGAGGCGCATACTAACAGATCTTCCGGTTTTGTGAACCCCCAAGCAGGATTTTTCCATTAAAAGAATTGGATTTATGGCCGATAACCAGTGAAATCGCCATTTTCGAGAGTTATCTCATGCTGCCCAGTTCAATCCGTAATCACCTGCTCGTCGATGAGGGCCAGTTGGGGCAGCGCCTAAACCGTGACCTGCAGCATGGGGATCGGGCGGATTTCCGGTTGCATCTGGCCCTGCTGACCGACGCGGTGGAGGAGCAGCCCTGGTTTGATGCCAAACCGGCGGCCAGTTCCCAGAGCCGTGACTGGCGTCTGCACTTTGACCTGAGACCGGCAGAGGTGCTGGTGGCTGAAGGGGCGGGGAGTGACTGCAGTGCCATCAATGAGCGGCTGCAACAGGGGGGAAGCATGGTGGATGTGCGGCTCTGGCTGGCGCTGCAAATGCCGCCGCTTGCGGTCAAACAGCCGCTGCTGGATGAGGCTGTCTACGACAACCTGTCGCCGCTGGCGCGGGAGCGGTTGCAAGGAAAGCTGGCCGATGTGCCGAGGCCGGAGGATCCGCTGGTATTGCTGCCTATCCTCGATCGTTTGCAAGAGGGGGTGGATACCCGGTTGCAGTGGCTCAGTTGATGGTGCCTGTTCACTGGTGTAACGCGATGCTTGTCGGCAAATCACAGGCAACAAAAAGGCGGGTGACCCCGCCTTTATGCTCTTTAGAATTTTTAGCCTTGCGGCATGCTATCAAGCGTCAGCTTCATCCGGTTGCGGCTGCTCTTTGAGCGCAGCGTTGGCACGACGGGCAATCGGCTTTTCGGTGTGACGGTTGAGTTGGCGCTCCAGTTTTTGCCCCAGTTCGTTGATGGCGGCGTAGAGATCCTCATGCTCTGCCTGGGCAAACAGTTTGCCGTTGGGGATGCCAGCACTGGCTTCGACAGTGAACATCAGACGCTCTTTGGAAACAATCACATGAGGTGTGATGAGAGGCACCTGAAGACGTTCGAGCTTTTCAAAACGGGATTCGATGCGCTCGCGGATAGCCGGGGTGATGTCGATGATTTTGCTGGTAATTTCGATTTTCATATTGGCCCCCTTCGGGTCGTCTTGCTTGTGTCTTCACCTTCAGATTACTCATTGGTAAAGATTGAAATGTGATCTATGTCACATAACCTTCCCTTGGCTATTCAGCAACTTATAAATTGTGATCTTTTCCGGTTTCGTGCCAAAAACAGCTTGAGCTCCATGAAACTGGCAGGCAGTATGACGGGAATAGGATCGTTTCTGTCCCTTCTTGGCAGCACTTCGTGTCGACCTCATGTCCGGTTTCCACTGCTTGATATCGCATGTTTGTACTCTTCCCTCGCAACCTCTGATCTGATGAGCGGATGCAGGGGGCGTTGCTATGCCTGATTGGACATCAAACGTGGTTGGTTGTTGTGTTGGAGTGGTAAATGAAGCAGCAGGCCACGCAAGTCATGTGGTTTTTCGATCGGCAACATGATCAGTGGAGTCTCTCTGATCAGGGGGCCTACCAGCAGTGGCAAGGGGAGGGCAATCATCCCTGGGCCGCTCGCCTGTTACCGGAAGATGAGGTAGGCTTTGCCGACTTTCTCGTCCGGCTTCATGAATCACATCTGCCTGAACAGTTCATCGGTCATCTGAAAGATGATCAGGGGCAGCTCAACCATGTGCTCTGGAGCGGCCAGTTTGTGCCCACCCAGCAGATCTGCTGTGGCTGGCTGGCCCCGCTCGACAGTGCCAACAGTGCGGTATCCTCCCTCAATCTCTCTTTGCCGCTGCTGCAAACCACCCTGCTCACCCAGTTGGCGCAGGCGCTCTCTGCCCGCACCGGACTCGATTTCTTCAATACCCTGGTCAGCCAGCTGGCCCATATCCTCAAGGTGGATGCGGTCTGGGTGGGTGAGTTGTGCGGTGCAGATCGGGTCAAAGTGCTGGCCGCCGACGGGCTGGTGCAGAAGGACTATCCGCTGGCGGGCTCCCCCTGTCAGGAGCTCTACAAGCAAGGTGCCATCTGTTTCGAGGTGATCGACGAGTCGCAGGAGTATCAACCCTGGCTGGCGGCCGGGCAGACTTATTATGGTCAGCCGCTGTTTGATGCCAGAGGCCAACTTCTGGGCCATCTGGCGCTGCTCTATTCGGCCCCGGCAGATACCAGCAACCTCACCTCGGTGCTCAATACTTTCTCAGTACGGATGGTGGCCGAGCTGGAGCGATTGCAATCAGATGCCCAGATGCGCCTCTCTGCCGTTGCATTCGAGACCCACGAAGGGATCATCATTACGGATCCGGGGTTCAAGATCCTGCGGGTCAACAACGCCTTCAGCCAGATCACCGGCTTTGACAGCCAGTCGGTGCTGGGCCTGCATCTGGAAGAGGATCTCTGGCCAAATCTGGGGGGGCTCGGTTACGAGCTCAATACCCTCAGCCGCTGGCAGGGGGAGACCCAGCGTCGCCATGTCGATGGTCACACCTATCCCCAGTGGGAGATAGTGACGCCGGTGCAGGATGAAAAAGGGGTGATCAGCCACTTTGTCATCTGTTTTGAAGATATTTCCGAGCGCAAGGCGGCCGAGCGACGCATTCAGGATCTCGCCTATTACGACGAGCTGACCGGATTGCCCAATCGCCGTCAGTTGCACGAGACCCTGGTGCAGACCTTCAACGAGGCGACTCGTGACGGTCTGATTGGCGCGCTGCTCTTTATCGACCTCGATCACTTCAAGACCATCAACGACTCCCTCGGCCACGCCACCGGTGACTGGCTGCTCAAGGAGGTCGCCGCCCGTCTCAAACGGTTGGTGAGACAGGGGGATTGTCTGGCCCGCCTCGGCGGTGACGAGTTTGTGTTGCTGCTGTCATCGCTCTCGGCCAGCCCGCCCCAGGCGGAGATGCAGGCCGATATCATTGCCGAACGGCTTATCACCGAGATTGCCGCTCCTTATACCTATGTGGGGCAAGTGCTGCACATCGGCGCCAGCGTTGGCATTACCCTGTTTCCGGATCGGGAGCAGGGGGTCGATGATCTGCTCAAGCAGGCGGATACCGCCATGTATCAGGCCAAGTCCGCTGGCCGCAAGACCCGTCGCTTCTTCGATGCCTCGATGCAGCAGCAGGCGGATCGCCGTCTGCTTATTCACAATGAATTGCGCAACGCCCTCAGCCAGCAAGAGCTGACCCTCTACTATCAGCCCCAGCATATGGTCGATGGCGGCGATATCATTGGTGTCGAGGCGCTCATTCGCTGGCAGCCGGCCGGTCGCTCGCTGGTCTCACCGGCCGAGTTTATTCCCATCGCCGAGGAGACGGACCTGATTGTCGATATCGGCAACTGGGTGCTGCACGAGGCATGCGCCCAGTATGTGCTGTGGGAGGAGAACGGCATCCACATTCCGCAGATCTCGGTCAACGTCAGTGCCAAGCAGTTCCATGCCACCGACTTTGTCGAGCGGATCCACGATGTGTTGGCGCAAACCGGCATGGATCCGGCCTGCCTCAATCTGGAGATCACCGAGTCCGTGGTGCTGGGCCATGCCGAGGACACCATCAGCAAGATGACCGAGCTCAAGGAGCTCGGCATCAGCTTTGCCATCGACGATTTTGGCGCCGGTTACTCCTCCCTGAGCTACCTCAAGCGGCTGCCTGCCGATGAGCTCAAGATCGACCGCTCATTCATTCAGGACATCCCGAAAGATGGCGACAACATGGCCATCGTCGAGGCGGTGATCGCCATGGCGCGACATATGGGGTTCAACGTCACGGCGGAAGGGGTGGAGTCCCGTCAGCAACTGGAGTTTCTCAAGGCGCAGGGGTGCAGTTTCTATCAGGGCTATCTCGCCTCCAAGCCGCTGCCGGTGCCCTATCTGGAGAAATATGTACAGCGGCTGACCAGACCGGAGCAACTGCGTGAAATGCAGCTGAGCGAGGCAGAAAAATAGTCCCTGCTCCCCGCTGTAGCGCTGCCCGGCAACGGGTAGAATGAGAGGCAGTAGACCCACCGCCACCGGGCGGTGTATTGCCCTCAATGGAGATGTTCAGTGAAAGCTGTATGGGGAATTGTTTTGTCGGCGCTGTTTGTGCCGACCCTGATGGCGCAGACTGCCGACCAGACGCTCTACCGTCAGGCGTATGACGCCGTACGGGCCAATGATCAGGCCCGTTTCCAGCAAATTCGTGCCCGTTTGACCCATTACCCCCTGCTCCCTTACCTCGATTACTATCAGCTCGCCTTTCGTCCGGGGGCGGCCGATTACAACGATGTGACCCGCTTTATCCGCCAGCATGGAGATACCCCCCAGTCCAACCGGCTGGAGCGCAGCTATCTGACCTATCTGGCCCAGAGCCAGCAGTGGTCGCAGTTCCTGCGCTTCTATCCGGCCAAGCCGAGCTCCACCGACCTGCTCTGCATGCACTATCAGGCGCTCTATTACACCGGCAAGCCGAAAGAGGCGTTGCAGGGGGCGGGCAAGATCTGGATGAGTGGCCAATCGCGCCCTGATGCCTGCTCCCCACTGTTCCAGCTGTGGCAGGCATCCGGTCAGCGAACTCAGGAGAAGATCTGGCAGCGGATGACGCTGGCGTTCGAGGCGGAAAACCCCAATCTGATCCGCCACCTTGGCGCGACCCTGGGTAGCGGCTTGCAAAGCTATGGCGATCAGATGGTGACCCTGTTCGAGCAGCCCGCCAAGGCGATGAACCCGGCCTATTTCAGCAGCAATCCCTATTCCCGCAAGCTGCTCTCCCTCGGCTTGACCCGCTATGCCAATCAGGAGCCTGAGTCGGTGCTGCGCCAGCTTGCGCTGTTTCGCAGCCGTTTCGGCCTGACCCAGGCCGAGGTGAAACCGGTAGAGCGTGCCATTGCCCGCCGCCTGCTGCTGGATCGCTCCATAGCCCAGCGCAGTTGGGTCGACAGCACGGTGAAAAAACTGGCGGATCCCGATATCACCGAGCTGCGGGCACGACTGGCCATCTGGGAGCAGGATTGGCGTGGCCTCTCCGGCTGGGTGAAGATGATGCCGATGGCCCGTCAGAAAGAGGATCGCTGGCGCTACTGGATGGCGCGCTCCCTTGAAGTGCAGGGGCAGCAAAAACCGGCGCGGGATCTCTATCTGGAGACCGCCAACCTGCGCGGTTTCTACGGCTTTATGGCCGCCCAGCGCACCGGGGTGCCTTATCGCATCAAGAACCAGAGCGTCAAGCATGTACCGGACTGGCGCACGGCCAGTCAGCGCTGGCCCTTCCTGTTGCGGGTGCGCGAGCTGCTGTCGATGAACGAGATTGCGGCGGCCCGCTCGGAGTGGATCCACAACATGGATCGCAATCCGGTGGCCCAGCGCATCGAGTTTGGTCATATTGCCCTCAATCAGGGTTGGCACGAGCTGGCCATTCTCGCCAGCATTCGCGCCGAAGCGTGGGATGCCCTCGACCTGCGCTTCCCGCTGCCGCTCAAACGCACCTTCTCCCAGATGGCGCAAGAGCGCACCATGAACACCAGTTTGCTCTACGCCATCTCCCGTCAGGAGAGTGCCCTCTATCCGCTGGCCCAGTCGCCGGTGGGGGCGCGCGGTCTGATGCAGCTGATGCCTGCTACTGCCAAAGAGACTGCCGGCAAGCTGGGGGTGCCCTATCGCAACGAGCAACAACTGTTTGATCCGACGATGAATATTCGTCTGGGGAGCGCCTATCTCAAGCGCTTGCTGGATGTCTATGATGGCAACCGGATCCTGGCGGCGGCCGCCTACAACGCCGGGCCAGGACGGGTAAAACGCTGGCGAGAGCAGAGTGACAACAAGCCGATGGACGTGTGGGTTGAGAGTATCCCCTACAAGGAGACCCGCAACTACGTGCAAAACGTGTTGTCGTTCGATCTCATCTATCAGCACAAGCTGCAGCAGCCGCTGCGCTTCATGTCGGAGCGGGAGCTCAATCACGCCTATTGAGTCGGGGGCCGCCAGCCGGCCCCTGTTTTCAAATTTCCCTGCAGCCGGGTATCATCGGGTAAGGTTTTGTTACCAAAGGAAACATGCCTGGTGACCTGGCTCCGGGAATTGCATCAGGCCGCAGGGTATACTCGGGCGTCGGCACCGACAGGTTCCCCCACAATAAAGGAATGGATAGTGGCAACGATTAAAGACGTTTCTCAGCTGGCAAATGTGTCTATCTCCACCGTGTCGCGGGTTATCAACAACACGGCACAGGTAGCACCGGAAAAGCGTGAGGCCGTACTGGCGGCCATGAAGGAACTGAATTTTCGACCCAACAGTTTTGCCCAGGCACTGGTCAGCAAGCGTTCCAACTGCATTGGCGTGCTGGTTGGCGACCTCTGCGGCGGCCCCTTCTTTGCCCAGATGATGCGTGGCATCGAAACCATGGTCGATCAGGCCAACAAGTTCACCATCGTCATGTCTGGCAACCACGATATCGCGCGCGAGCGTCATGCCATTCAGGCGCTGCTGCAGCGCCAGTGCGATGCGCTGATCCTCCACAGCAAGGCGCTTCCGGACGAGGAGCTGAGCGAGCTGGCGGCAGGCTCTACCCCCATCGTTTTCATCAACCGTCAGGTGCCGGGCTTTGAGGATCGCTGCGTCTGGCTCGATAACCAGGCGGGGATCACCACCGCGTGCCAGCACTTGTTGGATGCCGGTCATCGCAACATCGCCTTTATCACCTCCGATGATGAAGAGTTTGTCGATGGTCAGCAGCGGATGGCCGGTTACACCCAGACTCTGGCCAGAGCCGGGATCGCCTTTGATCCTGCTCTCGTCAGCCGCGCCTTTGCCGACGAAAATGGCGGCTATGTGGCGATGAGTGAACTGCTGGCCCGTGGTGTCGAGTTCACGGCAGTGCTCGGTTTCAACGACGGTATGGTGGCCGGCGCCATCTCTTGCCTGCTGGAGCGGGGTTACAAGATCCCGCAGCAGGTGTCGGTGGTGGGGTTCGACGATATCCCCTACGCCCGCTACATCTATCCCAAGCTCACCACGGTGCGCTACCCCATCGAGGAGATGGGCAGCCGCGCTGCCGAGCTGGCGCTGCGTCTGCTCGATCACAAGCCGGTAGACGGCCTGGCGCTCAAGTTTGAAGCCCAGCTGGTGGAGCGAGAGTCAGTCGCCTGACGAGTGTCAAACAGCGAACAACAAGGTGGCCCCATCGGGGCCACACTGTTTTCTGCGTTATCTGAATAATCCGCCATTTATCCCGCCAGGGCGATCCGCTGCTGACGGCGCGCCTCAACCCCTTCTGCCACCATATCGAGCAGTTGCCTTGTCTGTTCCCAGCCGATACAGCTATCGGTGATCGACTGGCCGTAGCGCAGCGGTTTGCTGCCGATATCCTGACGCCCTTCGCAGATAAAACTTTCCACCATGATGGCGGCGATGGCATGGCTACCAGCACCCAGCTGGTCGGCAATGTCACGGGCAACCAGCAGCTGGCGGGCATGCTGCTTCTGGCTGTTGCCGTGGCTGCAATCAACCATCAGGCGAGGGGAGAGATGGTGCTGGCGCAGCAGCTCGCCAGCCTCTGCTACATGACAGCTCTGATAGTTGGGCTGGCGGCCACCGCGCAGGATCAGGTGGCAGTCGGGGTTGCCATGGCTGCGCACCAGTGCCAGCTGGCCATCACCGGAAGGCTGGGTATAGAGGTGGGCTGCCCGGCTGGCGAGGATCGCCTCTACCGCGATCCGGATATTGCCGTCGGTACCGTTTTTAAAACCGATGGGGCAGGGAAGGGCCGAGGCCAGCTGGCGGTGGAGCTGGGATTCGGTGGTGCGGGCACCGATGGCGCCCCAGCTGATGAGGTCCCCCAGATAGAGCATGCTGGTGAGATCGAGAAATTCGGTGGCACAGGCGAGCCCTTCCTGTCCAAGGGCCAACAGTAACTCGCGGGCCTGGGTTAGTCCCTTTTCCAGTTGATCGCTGCCATCGAGGTCGGGATCGAAGATAAATCCTTTCCAGCCGAGCGTCGTGCGCGGCTTTTCGAAATAGGTGCGCATCACCAGTTGCAGCTGCTCCCCGTATTGGCCCTGCAGTTCAGCGAGCCGGCCACCATAGTCGCGGGCGGCTACCGGATCGTGAATGGAGCAGGGGCCGATCACCAGCAGCAGGCGATCATCCTCTCCTTGCAGAATATGGCGGGCTTGCTGGCGGCTGCGTGCGATTTGGCGAGTAAGCCGTGCCGGACAGGGTCTGGCCTTTAACATCTCGTCAGGGGTGGGCAGGGTGGCAAGGGGTGAAGCATTCAGAAGTGAGGTGAACATGAGCGATCCTGATGACAAATGGAAATCTGCATGCTCTTTGCTGTCCAGTGGGGATCTTCCCCTTATTCTCTTGGTTAATAGAGCGCGGGCATGGGCCCGCGCTCTGTTATATCGGCCTTGGCTACCTTAGAAGCGGGCTGAGCCGCTGACGTAGTAGCTGCGACCCGGTTCGACGTTCTGGAAGACGGTGTCTTTCTCTTGCAGGCGCACGTCGGTCAGGTTGTTGATCCCCAGTCGCAGGTCAAAGTTCTCGGTGACCTTGAAGCCGGTGCCGAGATCGAAGGTCTGATAGCCGGGCAGCTTGTGCAGTACGACAACCTTGTTGACGGTCTGCTCGGCAAACTGGGTGCCGGTGTAGGTGGTGCCGACAAAGGCATTGACCCGCTCGGTGGCCTGCCAGGTGATCTTGGCGTTGGCCTTGTGCTCCGGCCGCTCGGGCAGAGCTTGGCCCTGATCGCCTTCCGCCTTGAGGTAGGTGTAGTTGGCGCCGAGGTTGATATTGTCGGTCAGGTCGAGCTTGCCGGTCAGCTCCAGCCCCTTGGTGGTGGCTTTCTCCAGGTTGTACCAGGTGCGGTCAGAATATTGCTTTTGAGGACCAGGTAACGCCTTGTTGATTAGCATGTCGTCTATGTCCGAGTAGAAGAGGGTGGCGCTGGTCTCCCAGATCCCCTCTCCTGCGATGACCCCCAGCTCGTAGTTGGTGCTGGTTTCCGGTTTGACCTTGTCATTGCCATAGATGCTGCAGCGGCCTCCACAGCTCTCGGTGCTGTAGCCGTTTGTATACTGATGCGAGGCCGGCGCCTTGAAGGCCTGGCTAACACCGCCTTTCACGGTCACCACATCGTTCATCTCATAGACCAGATAGCCGCGCGGGGTGAAGTGGCTGCCGTAGAGCCCGTGGTGATCGTAACGGCCGCCCAGCGTGAAGGTCAGGCTGTCGGTCAGGCCGATCTCGTCCTGAGCGAACAGCGCCTCCTGGGAGTTGCTCTCCTTGCCGCCGATATCCTGGTAACTCACCGCATCCACCAGCTCCCGATCCAGATATTCACCACCCAGGGTCAGGTAGTGGTTGGCCAGCGTCAGGTTGGTGTAGCCCTTCAAAGTAAAGTTGTTCTCTTCTTTAGGCTGCTGGTGGATTTTTAGAATGTCGTTGAAGTCATCTATCTTGGAGCTTTCGTAGTTGACCATGACGGTGGTGTCACCCCAGCTCCAGTTCCCCTTGTGGGTCAGCCCAAACAGGTTGCGATCGTTTTGCTGTTGGCGGCTGTGTATCTTATTGCCGATTTTGCGGAATGTATCGAGAGGTCGCTCATCCTGGTTGTAGAGGTAATCCAGCTCGAAGCGCTGCTGCTCATCCACCAGCCAGCTGAGGGTGGAGGCGAAGTTGCGGGTCTGCTTGGCTTCGATAAGGGGGATGCCGTCAGCGGCTTCGGTGGGGGTCCAGGCTTGACGGTCATACACCTCACCGTTCATCCGGATCAGCAGGTTGTCGGTCAGCGGGCCGGTAAAGCCCAGGTTGGTCCTGTGCTGATCGCCGCTATCCTTGCCCTCGATGGCCTTGAAGTCGGCATCGGCCGCCCCTTGCCAGGTTTTGCCCGGCTGCTTGGTGATGATGTTGATGACACCCCCGATGGCATCGGAGCCGTAAAGTGCTGACATGGGACCACGGATCACCTCGACCCGCTGGATCATGCCAAGGGGAACCGGAGTGTTGTCGAAGTTGCCGCCGCGCCACAGAGCATTGGAGGAGGAGAGGCGTTTGCCATCCACCAGCACTAGCGTGTATTTGCCGGACATGCCGCGAATGCCAATATCGCTGCGGCCATTGATGTCAGCTTCAGCCTGAATGCCCACTTCGTGGCGCAGCAGGTCGGCAAGGTCATTGACCGGTGCGGCGGCGATCTGTTCTGCGGTGATGACAGAGATAGAGGCCGGTGCCGAGCGGGTATTGTGCGCCGTGGTGGTGACGGTAATCACCTCATCGGCTTGAGGGGCGTTGCTGGCGGCGATCGCTTGCTGGGTCAGCAGGGTGACGATGGTAGTGGCCAGCAGGCTGGGAGCAATAAAACGGGAGGTTGAGGATTTCATTATTTACATCTTCCATAACATTCAAATGATAAGCGTTATCATTATCAAGTTGAATTTGCTCCGATCGCAACTCTTTTTTATCGGCGAAGCTCAGTTTCGTTCGTCACCCTCTTTTGACTAAAAAGAAGTTAATGAAATTGATTCTCATTTGTATTGATCGTTTTTTCGCTCCTTGTTAGGATGCCGTTCACCCTGATATCTGGTGAGTCAAATGACTCACCTTAAGTCGTGTCAGGCAGTGATTCATTCCAAGGAGTAGCACCGTCATGTGTGACCATGCACTGGAAGGAGAGTGGCCCGCCACAGCGGTCGGGTTGGATAAAGTGTGCTGTTTTGCCAGCGGTGACAGGGTTCTGGTCGCTTCCGGTATCCACGACAGTTTTACCGGCATCCCACCGGAGAAGCTGCTCGCCCATCTGCGTCAGTTGCGCCAGCAGGGGATGGCCAATCCCATCGCCATCGGCGCCATTCCGTTTGATACCCAATCCCCTTGGCATCTGGTGATCCCGGCGCAATCGCAGTGGGTCGCAAGGGATGCGATGTTGCCCGCCCGCTGTTGCCAGCTCCATGGCGAGGTGAGCGAAGTGACCGGCTCTGCCCACTATCAGGGGGCGGTACGGGCGGCGTTGCAGCAGTTCAGCGAGGGGCAACTCGAGAAAGTGGTGTTGTCGCGCGCCATTGATGTGCAGAGTGCAGAGCAGACCTCCCCCGCACACGCCTATGGCTCTCTGCTGGCCCAGAATCCGGGCGCCTATGTGTTCCAGATCCCGCTGCCGGATGGGGAGACCCTGCTTGGCGCCAGCCCCGAGCTGCTGGTATCGCGCAGCGAGATGGCGGTGGTGAGCAATCCGCTGGCGGGCTCCCGTCCGCGCCACGCGTTTTCCGATCAACAGGCGGCTAGTGCTGAGCTGCTGGGGGCGCAGAAGGATCGCTATGAACATGCGCTGGTGGCCGATGCAGTCGCAGCAGCCCTCGCTCCCTTCTGCCGAGAGCTGGATGTTCCCATCGAGCCGCAGGTGATCGCCACTCCTACCATGTGGCACCTCTCGACCCGCATCGCCGGGCGGCTCCATGAACCCTCTCCCGTGCTGGCACTGGCGCTGGCGCTGCACCCGACACCGGCGGTGTGCGGCACGCCGCTTTCGGCTGCGCGTCAGGCCATCGCCCGGCTTGAGGGGTACGATCGCCGTTTCTACTGTGGTGCTGTCGGCTGGATGGATGCCGATGGCAATGGCGAGTGGGTAGTCACCATCCGCTGTGGCGTGCTGGCCGGCAAGCAGCTGCGGCTCTATGCCGGTGCCGGGGTGGTGGTGGGCTCCTCGCCGGAAGCAGAGTGGCAGGAGACCGCCGCCAAGCTCGGCACCATGCTGCGGGCGTTTGGCCTCGAGAGCCGGGAGCCGGAGGTAACTGCATGAAGCCGCTGGTGCCCTTTACCCCCTGGCCTGTAGAGCTGGCAGCCCACTACCGTGCGCAAGGGTGGTGGCGCGGGCAACCGCTCACCGCCCTGCTCGATGACTCCGCCGAACGTTATCCCGAGCGCACGGCCCTGATCTGCGGCGAGCGCACCCTCAGTTATGGCCAGTTAAAGCGTGAGGTCGATGCGCTGGCGGCGCGGCTGGCAGCGCACGGGCTGGGCCATGGCGATACTGCTCTGGTGCAGTTGCCCAATTGTGCCGAGTTCTATATCTGCTGGTTTGCCCTGATCCGCTGCGGCGTGGTGGCGGTGCATGCCCTCTACAGCCATCAGCGGCGCGAGCTGGTGGCCTTTGCCCGCCAGATTGAGCCCGCCTTGCTGGTACTCAGTCCCTCCCATCCCGGCTTTGCCGGTGAAGCGGGAAGCCTCGCGGCCCTTGATGAGCGGGTATCGCCTTCCTGTCAGACACTGTTTTTCGAGCAGGCTGAAGGGAGTGATCTTCAGTCAGGATTTGCATGGCGTCAGCCTGAAACCGTGGCTCGTGCTGATGGTTCGCCTCTGACTGCCATCGCGCCAACTCCTACCCCGGCCGATCAAGTCGCTTTTTTCCAGCTCTCCGGCGGCAGCACCGGCACCCCCAAACTGATCCCCCGTACCCACGATGACTATGGCTACAGCGTGCGCCAGAGCGTAGCGGTGTGCGGTTGGGATGAGCGGGTGATCTATCTCTGCGCTCTGCCAGCGCCCCACAACTTTCCCCTGAGCTCCCCTGGGGCACTCGGGGTGTTTTATGCCGGTGGCTGCGTGGTGCTGGCAAAGGATCCCTCTGCAGCAACCTGTCTGCCGCTGGTGCAGCGCCATCAGGTCAACTGGGCGGCACTGGTGCCACCGGCTCTGGCGCTCTGGCTGGAGGCGGCCAGTCACTATCCGCAGACCTCCCT
>NZ_JBFODV010000170.1:0-84776 GCF_040908495.1 Aeromonas sp. R1-1
GGCTGCGCCCCAGCTCGTGGTTATAGCCACGCACGCCGCTGTCGGGAGGGAGCGGGCGATCGATCAGCACCATATCCAGCTTGTGGCGGGCCAGTTCACTGAACAGCTGCTCGGCCCGCTCCTCGTGACACACCAGCCGCAGCGGCGTTGCCAGCGCCATGGCGGGGGCCAGCAGCTCGAACGCCAGAGTACGGGGTACCGAATCGGCGATCCCCACCTGCATTGTCAACTCTTGACTGGCGTGGCGCAGGGTGTGCTCCAGCTCGGCGCCGAGCGAGAAAATCGCCCCCGCCTGCTCCTGCGCCTGCCGCCCGGCGGTGGTCAGCACCAGACGCCGCCCCACCCGGTTGAACAGCGCCACCCCGAGGGACTGCTCCAGCTCTGCAACCTGACCGCTGATGGTCTGCGGCGTGAGATGCAGCTGTTCGGCGGCCTGCGTCACGCTGCCGCTGCGTGCCACATGCCAGAAGTAGTAGAGCTGTTTGTAGTTGAGCATGCCGTTCCCTATCAGTTTTTACCGAACAACCATCAGCGAGAATCTGATTTTATCGAAACATTGCGGGCTCTAGCATGCAACCATTATCTGAACTGCCCTGCGAACCATCATGCTGGACATTGTTGTACTCTTCTTTCTGTTTGGTCTGCTGGCCGGTCTGGTGCGATCCGAGCTCAAGCTGCCTCCCGCCCTCTACGACACCCTCTCTCTCTTTCTGCTACTGGCCATCGGCCTCAAGGGCGGCGTCGGTCTAGCCCAACAATCCCTGCAACCCCTGCTGCCGCAACTTGCGCTGGTGATCCTGCTCGGCGTGGTGCAGACCCTGCTCGGCTTTGCCGTGCTGCGCCTCAAGATGAACCGGGTGGATGCCGCCGCCACCGCCGCCCACTATGGCTCGGTCAGCGTCGCCACCTTTGCGGTCGGGGTGAACTGGCTCACCGAGCGGGGCATCAGCTTTGAATCCCAGCTCTCCATCTTCTTGGCTGTAATGGAGATCCCGGCCATTCTGGTGGGCATAGTGCTGGCTCGCGGGGTCAGTCGCCAGACTCAATGGCGCATGCTGGCCCACGAGACCTTCCTCGGCAAAGGGGTCACCCTGCTGCTGGGCGGCATGGCCATCGGCTATCTGGCTGGTCCGGACGGGATTGCCCCGCTCAAACCGCTGTTTGTCGACCTGTTCAAGGGGGCGCTGGCACTGTTCCTGCTGGAGATGGGCCTCATCGTCGCCCGCCAGTGTCAGGATCTGCGCCGCCATGGCCTGTTCCTGCTCGGCTTCGCCCTGTTGATGCCACTCGCCTCGGCGGGGCTGGGATTGGCTGCTGGCCAGCTGATGGGGCTCTCCCTCGGCGGCCTGACCCTGCTCGCCACCCTGGCGGCAAGCGCCTCCTATATTGCCGTGCCGGCCACCATGCGCATCGCAGTGCCTCAGGCCAACCCGGGGCTGTCTCTCAGCGCCGTGCTGGGGGTCACCTTCCCGTTCAACATCATGCTGGGGATCCCGCTCTACCACAGCTGGGCCCGCCACTTCACGGAGTAGCCACATGCAGACCGAGACCCGCACCCTGCTCACCGTCATCACGGAGGCAAATCTGGAGCCTACCCTGCTGCGCACTCTCACCCGCGAGGGGCTGCGCGGCTACACCATCACAGATGCCCGCGGCAGGGGGGATCATGGCGAGCGCAACGCCAGCTGGAGCGAGAGCGGCAACATCCGGCTGGAGGCCATCTGCAGCCGGGAGCAGGCGGAGCGGCTGCTGGCCCACCTGCAGAGTCGTTACTACCCCGATTACGCCATGATCGCCTTTCTGCAACCGGTAGAAATCGTGCGACCCGAGAAATTCTGAGCCGGCTTGCCGGCTCTTTTTGCTTACCAAAAGCAAACGTTTAACAGCAAGGAACCAATACACATGAACACCCCTCCGCTGATCGGCCTGGTAATGGGCTCCGACTCCGACTGGCCCGTGCTGCAGGCCGCCGCCCGCATCCTCAAGGAGCACGGCGTACCCTACGAGGCACAGGTGGTCTCGGCCCATCGCACCCCGGATCTGCTGTTCGAGTATGCCGCCACTGCCCGCGAGCGCGGCCTGCGTGCCATCATCGCCGGAGCCGGTGGCGCCGCTCACCTGCCGGGCATGGTCGCCGCCAAGACCACTCTTCCGGTGCTGGGGGTGCCTATCCCATCACGCCATCTCAAGGGAATGGACTCGCTACTCTCCATCGTGCAGATGCCCAAAGGGGTGCCAGTCGCCACCTTCGCCATCGGCGAGGCGGGGGCTGCCAACGCCGCCCTGTTTGCCGTCTCTCTGCTCTCCGTTGCACAAGACGGCGACGCCCCCCGCTACCGGCAACAGCTCGACGACTTCCGCACCCACGAGCGAGATCGGGTGCTGGCACTGCAACTGGAGGAGCCGACATGATCCTGCCTCCCGCCACCCTCGGCATGCTGGGGGGCGGCCAGCTTGGCCGCTACTTTGTGATGGCCGCCCACCGCCTCGGCTATAAGGTGGTGGTACTGGATCCCGACCCGGCCAGCATCGCCGGGGCCGCAGCCGATCACCATATTGTCACCCCCTATGACGACACCGCAGCCCTGCACGAACTGGCCAGCTACTGCGAGGCCATCAGCTGCGAGTTCGAGAACGTGCCTGCCACCACCCTCGCCCTGCTCGAAAAACAAAAGCCGGTGCGCCCGGCCGCCAGCGCGGTGCGCATCTGTCAGGATCGCCGCGAGGAGAAAGCCTTTCTGCGCGGAGCTGACATCCCGGTCGCCCCCTATCTGGCGCTAGTGCCGGAAGAGCCCATCCCCGCACAGACCAGCGAACTCTTGCCTGCCATTCTCAAAACGGCCCGCGAAGGGTACGACGGCAAGGGGCAGTGGCAGGTGAGCGACCTGGATGAGCTGACGACGGCGCTGGCAGCTAGTGGCGTGCCCTGCGTGCTGGAACAACGGCTGGCGCTGGAGGGGGAGTTTGCCCTGACCCTGGCCCGCAGCCCGAGTGGCGCCATCAGCGCCCTGCCGCTGGTGCAAAACTGGCACAGCGGCGGCATCCTCGATCAGACTCGCTCCCCGGCCAATGTGCCGGTGCTGGAGAGCGAAGCCAAAGGGATCGCCGAGCGGCTGATCGCAGCCCTCGATTACGTCGGGGTGCTGACGGTGGAGTTCTTTCTGGTGGAAGGTCGATTGCTGGTCAACGAGCTGGCGCCCCGCCCCCACAACTCGGGTCACCCCAGCCTCGACAACGCCGCATGCAGCCAGTTCGAGTTGCAGGTGCGGGCCCTGTGCGATATGCCGCTGCCGGAGCAGATCGCCGTGCGCCCCGCCCTGTTAATCAACCTGCTGGGGGATCTCTGGCAAAACGGCACGCCCGACTGGGCCGCCCTGCTGGCGTTGCCCGGCCTGCATCTGCACCTCTACGGCAAGGGCGAACCCCGCCCCGGCCGCAAGATGGGCCATATCACGGTAACCGGTGACGAGTGGCCAACGGTGGAGGAGCGCTGCCGTCAGGCCCGCCAGCTGCTGGGGCTAGCGCCACGCTGATCGAGCATCGGAAATGCAAAGACCCGGGCATGCCCGGGTCTCTGTTTTTGCTTGCTATGGCAAGGAGGCTTATCAGGCCCGCTCCACCGCTACCGGTGCCGGCAGACGAATGGTGAGGGAGAGCACCAGCGCCACCACCAGCAATACCAGGATCAGGTGGAAGGTCGCCATAAAGCCGCCAAACAGGGAGGCCACGATGGAGCCGATGATGCTGCCCAGACCAAAGCCCAGATAGATGACGCCGTAGTTCTTGGTCAGGTTGTTGAGACCGAAGAAGTCGCTCACCAGCGAGGGGTAGACGGTGATGGTGCCACCGAAGCTGAACGCCACACAGGCGACCGCCACAAAGAACAGGTTGGCATTGAGCGGCACGAACAGCAGCAGCGCCATGCCCGCCAGGGTAATCAGCTGGGCAATGGTGATGACCCGGATGCGGGACATCTTGTCGGAGAGGATACCCAGCACCAGACGGCCACCCAGGTTGGCCATGGCGATGATGGCGACGGCATTGGCGGCGACTACAGCAGGCAGACCCACCATCTTCTCGCCGATATCCTTGGCCACGCCGATGACATAGAGGCCACTCATGCAGGCGGTGAGGAACATCAGCGCCAGCATCCAGTACTGCGGCTTGCGCATCGCCTCAGCCAGAGTGAAGTCACGGCTCTCGCTCTGCTGCACGGAAGCGGCCTGCTTGGGCGCATCCTTCATCAGCATGCCGCCCACCAGCACCATGGACATGGCGATCAGCCCCCACAGCTGGAAGGTGGTCTCAAGGCCGGAGCTGGAGAGCAGCAGCAGGTTGATGTATTTGAAACCGAGACTGCCGAGGCCATAGGCACCGATGGAGCAGGCGGAGATGAGCCCCTTGCGCTCCGGGAACCACTTCACGCAGTTGGAGAGGGTCATCAGGTAGCCGGTACCGTCGGCAAAACCGACCAGAATGCCCGCACAGAGGTAGAGCATCGCCAGATTGCTGGCATGGGCGGTGAGGAAGAAGCCGATGCCGAGCAGCACACCAGCACCGAGGGTCACGTTGCGCACCCCGAACCGCTCCTGCAGCTTGCCCGCCATGGAGGAGGCGACCGCCAGCGAGAGGCTGAGCAGGCCGAAGGCGAAAGCGACCTGACTCACCGGCTCGTCCAGCTTGTCGGAGAGCTGGGCGTTGAACAGGCTCCAGGTATAGACAGAACCCAGTGCAAACTGGGTGATGATGGTACCGATCAGTGTCAGGTACCGGGTGCGATTCATCTCTTTGGTCATGATGCGTCTCGGTCGATGGCCTTAAGGAAATTGAGGCCACTATAGGCAAGACGCAGCTCGCGCCGATCGATTAAGGCATGAAATGCAGATCGGCGGGAATGAATGACAATCAGAGCCGCATCAGCTGACGGAACGCCTTGATATTGCTGCGACTGACCGGCACTTCGAACGGCAGATCATGGAGCCGGATGAGATAGGTGCTGTTGAACCAGGGGACTATTTCGCGGATTTTGTTGATGTTGACGCAGTAGGAGCGGTGGCAACGGAAGAACCCCTCGGCAGGCAACCGGCTGACAAACTCGCTGATGGTCATGGTCATCACGTAGCGGTCATCACGGGTGTAGACATAGGTAAGCTTCTCGTCGGCTTCCGCGTAGTAGATCTGCTCGCAGGGGGTGACGATGATGCGCTCCCCCTTCACCAGATTGACGGTGCGATTGTGGGGGCTGCTCCCCTCGCCGCTCGCCTCCCCAGTGGTGGCTGGCTGCGACTTGCCCGCATGCTCGAGCTTTTGCAGCAGATTGATGATGCGCGGCTCGTTGTAGGGCTTGAGGATGTAGTCGAACGCCTCCAGCTCGAACGCCTCCACCGCAAACTCCTTGTAGGCGGTGACGAAGACAATGTGGGGCGGATGGCTCGACTTGTGCAGGTTCTTGGCCAGCAGCAGGCCATCGATGGAGGGGATCTGGATATCCAGAAACACCACATCCACCTCGTGATCCTGCAGGTATTTGAACGCCTCCAGCCCATCCTCGAAGCTCGCCACTATCTCGATCTGGCTGTGCTGATTCACCAGATAGATCAACTCCTCGCGAGCCAGATACTCGTCTTCTACTATGATCGCTTTCAGCATGACAACACCTCTCGCGGCACACACTTATCCTCAACCATGATGGCACTCAACATGGCATCGACTCCTGATCCGGCAGATAGAAACTCACCTCGGTACCCGGCTCCAGCCGCTTGAGGTGCAGGCCATCGCCATAGAGCAGCTTGACCCGCTGATGCACGTTCATCAGGCCGATGCTGCGGCTCTCCACCCGACCGGCGGCCACCCCGTCGATCACCGCCTGACTGATGCCGTAACCTGTGTCTCGTACCGATACCCGGATGCCGCCCGCCAGCTGCTTCACCTCGATGGTGACCCGACCCGGCGCGCTGCGGGGCTGGATGCCGTGCAGGATGGCGTTTTCCACCAGCGGCTGCAACAGCAGGCTCGGCACCTGAATGTGCACATCGTCCACCTCGAACACCACCTCCAGCTTGTCGCCGAAGCGGGCCTGCTCGATGGCCACGTAGTCGCGCACCTGCTGCAGCTCCTCCTGAATGTCAATGAGTTCATCCCCCTTGTTGAGGTTGTAGCGCAGGTAGTCCGCCAGATTGGCGATCAGCTGGCGCGCCTGCTGGGGCCGGATGCGGATCAGCGACGAGATGGCGTTGAGGGCATTGAACAGGAAGTGCGGGTTGATCTTGCTCTGCAGGGCGGTGAACTCCGCCTTGCGAGTCATCTCCTTGAGCTGCTCGATGCGCGACACCTCCATCTGGGTGGAGATGAGCTGGGAGAGGCCCACCGCCATCTCCCGCAGCGAACTGGTGATGCTGTGGGTACGGCGGTAGTAAATCTTGAGGGTGCCGCTCACCGAGCCGTTCTCCCGCAGCGGAATAATGATGACCGAGTGGAAATCGGAGAGGTGATACTGGCGCAGATCGTTGTTGATGATGATCTGGTCGAGCAGCACCGCCTGCTGGGTCATGCCGCTGATGGCGTGGTGCTCATCCAGCTCGTAATAGTCCTTGCCCACCCCGACATAGGCCAGCACATCATGGGTATCGGTAATGGCCACCGCATCGGCGCTGATATCGCGCCGGATCACATCGCACACCTGACTGAGGGAGTGGCGATCGATGTTCTGGAAGAAAGGCAGCGTCTTGTTGGCGATATCGAGCGCCAGCTTGGCCTGCTTGGCGGCAATCAGCTCCTTCTCGTCATCCAGATCCTGCACCAGCTTGATAATAAGGCCGATGCAGAGCGCCCCGGCGATCATCGGATAGGCGATGTGGTTGACGATCTCCACACCGACTTCGTGGGGCTCGGTCAGCAGCCAGATGAGCAGCATGGTGAGCCCTTCGCAGAGCATCCCCGCCAGAATGCCGTAGAGCCAGAGCCGCGACTTGCGGCAGCGTAGGTGCAGCCAAGTAGCGAGCAGACCGGCGATAATACTGGCGATAAGGCAAGGGATGGAGGTGTGGCCATCCATATCGATGAGATAGCGGTGCAGGCCGGAGATGACCCCGGCCGGTATGCCGACCCAGGGGCCGAACAGGATGCCGCCGGAGATGATGGCAATGATCCGCACGTTGATCAGCGCCCCCTCTACCGGAATGCCGGTGTAGGTACTGAACACCGCAAACAGGCCGAAGATGGAGGCCACCAGCACCAGCTCCGCCGGGGTGTGATCCCGCTTCTGGAATAGCCGCTGGAACGGCCGGGTGCGAGTCAGAAAGAAGAGGGTCATCAGCATCAGCGCCGCCCGTTCGAACACCGCTAGCAGCATCATCTGATTTTCAAGCATCCAGACCCCCTCTTGTCACTCGTTCAATCCGCAACCATCACCAAAAACCGGGGCCGGATAAACCAGCCCCAGCGACATCAACAATATTGGCCAGCCACCCAGCCGGAGGACCAGGCCCACTGGAAGTTGTAGCCACCGAGCCAGCCGGTCACGTCCACCACTTCACCGATGAAGTAGAGACCCGGCACCTTGCGCGCTTCCATGGTCTTGGAGGAGAGCTCGTTGGTATCGACGCCGCCCAAAGTCACTTCGGCGGTGCGATACCCCTCGGTGCCGTTGGGCAGGATCTGCCAGTCACCCAGCAGGTTGGCGATCGCCTCAAGTTCCCGCTCGTTGTACTGGCGCATCGGCTTGCTGACCAGCTGGCCCAGCTCCACCAGCTTGTCGACGAAACGCTTGGGCAGCTCGCGCCCCAGCACGGTTTTCAGCTCCTGCGCCGGGTGTGCCTGCGCCCACTCACGCAGGGCGGCCGGAATATCCAGCTCCGGCAGCAGGTTGATGTGGATCTTCTCACCCGCATGCCAGTAGGAGGAGATCTGCAGGATGACGGGGCCAGAGAGGCCGCGATGGGTGAACAGCATCGCCTCCTTGAAGCGGGTGCCATCCTCGGCGGTCACCGCCACCGGCAGGCTGATGCCCGCCAGATCGGCAAACGCCTCTTTCTCCGCCTGATGGAGGGTAAAGGGCACCAACCCAGCGCGGGTCGGCAGCACCTTGAGGCCGAACTGCTCCGCCAGCTTGAAGCCATACGGGGTCGCGCCCAGCTTGGGCATGGAGAGACCGCCGGTCGCCACCACCAGCGAGTGACAGCCGATCTCACCCTTGCTGGTGGTCAGCACGAAGCCCTCGTCCTGCTTGCTGACGGTGAGGATCTCGGTCTGGAACTGCAGGGTCACCCCGGCCCAGTCGCACTCTGTGAGCAGCACATCGACGATATCCTTGGCACTCTCGAGGCAGAACAGCTGCCCCAAAGTGCGCTCGTGATAGTTGACCCCGTGGCGATCCACCAGATCGATAAAGTCCTGCTGGGTGTAGCGAGCCAGCGCCGACTTGCTGAAGTGGGGATTCTCCGACAGGTAGGCGTGAGCGCCCGCCTGGTGGTTGGTGAAGTTGCAACGGCCACCGCCACTGATGAGGATCTTGCGGCCCGGCTTCTTGGCGTTGTCGAGCACCAGCACGGAGCGGCCACGGTAGCCCGCCTGCGCTGCACACATCAATCCGGCCGCACCGGCCCCGATCACCACCACATCGACCTGCTTCATCATCACTCACTTATCAAAATAGAAACGGCACCTGGCCAGAACCGAGATTGCCTCTGGCGGAACACAGCCATAGTGGCTGCACACCAGAATAAACAACGGCCCTTAAAAGGGCCGTTATTGTACTGGCTGAACACTAAGTGTCCACGACTATCAGGCGTTGCTATCCATGATGCTGGCAGGGGCGCCCTTGGCCAGTTCGGCCAGCTCCTTGTCGATGAAGTAGAGGCCTTTGCCATCTTCACCCACCAGACCCAGACGGTCGACGATGCTCTTGAACAGCTTCTCTTCTTCATGCTGCTCGGCCACATACCACTGCAGGAAATTGAAGGTGGAGTAGTCCTGGGTAGTGAAGGCTACGTGGGCCAGACCATTGATGCACTTGGTGATGTGATACTCGTGCTCCAGAGTGGTACGGAACACATCGCCCAGCGACTTGAACTCGTGGGGAGGGGCATCGATGGCACCCAGCTTGGGCATGGCGCCTGTCTCGCTCACATAGGTGAACAGACGCTCCATGTGCTGGCGCTCCTCGACCGCGTGTTGGCGCAGGAAGGTCGCCGCCCCTTCAAAGCCCTTGTCTTCGCACCAGGCGCTCATCTGCAGATAGAGATTGGAGGAGTAGAACTCCAGGTTAATCTGCTCGTTCAACTTCTCGATCATGGCTTGGGCCAGCATCTTGTTTCTCCTCAGTGATTTGGTATCGATTGTCGCCACACTCCCGCCGCGAATCAACCCGCCAACGAGAGGGAGATCCCGTTTCTTTCAGCTCAGGGGGTCAGCTCGCCAAGGGAGGCGACATCCACCGGCGCAGCATAATCGACGCCCGGCAGCTCGAAGCCGTTGAGCTGCATGAAATCCTGCCGCAGCCCGGCAAAGTCCCCCAGCGCATGGAAATTCTCCGGCGTCACCTTGGGCCAGAGCGCCGAAACGGCGGCCTGAATGGCCGGGTCGAGCTCGTAGTCATCCATCCGGATCAGCCGGTTGCCATCGGCCACCACCCCATTGGCCCCATACATCTTGGCGGCAAACAGTCGCTGCATCTGCTCGATGCAGCCCTCATGGACGCCGCGCTCCTTCATCACCCCCATCAGCAAGCCGAGATAAACCGGCAACACAGGAATATAGGCGCTCGCCTTGGTCACCAGCGCCTTGCAGACCGACACCCAGGCGTGACCGCCAATCTCGGCCAGCTGCAGGTTGATGGTCTCGGCGGTGGCGTGCAGATGCTCCTTAGCATAACCGATGGTGCCATCCCGATAGAGGGGATAGGTGGATTCGGGGCCGATATAGGAGTAGGCCACGGTTTGCGCGCCGGGGGCGAGACAATCGGCCTGCTGCAACGCCTGCATCCAGAGCTGCCAATCCTCACCCCCCATCACGGTGACGGTGTCGCGGATCTCCTCCGGCGTGGCAGGCGCAAGCGACTGCTGCACCAGCGTATCGCGCTCCAGATCCAGCCCCCAACCGCTAAATGGCTGGCCGGTGGTCTTGAGCACAGAGCGCACTTGCGTACCGTCGGGCAGCACTCGGATGCCACTCGCGAGCGAATAGATCACCAGATCCACCTGCCCCAGCTGCTGGCGGATGGTGTCGATGGCCTGCTGGCGCATGCCATCGGAGAAGGCATCGCCAATCAGGTTGATGGCGATACGTCCCTCCTGCTCTGCCTCCTTGCGAAACCAGATGTTGTTGTACCAACCGGCACTGCCCAGCCCCTTGTCGGAGGGGCCCCGCTCGAACGAGATGCCAATGGTGTCGGCACCGGCACCAAAGGCGAGCGCAATGCGCGACGCCAGCCCGAACCCGGAGGAGGCCCCCAGCACCAGCACCCGCTTGGGGCCGTTGAACGGGCCAGCGGCCTTGATACGTTCGATCTGCTGCTGCACGGCGGCGCGACAGCCGATGGGGTGACAGTTGCGGGCAACACAACCTTGAATCTGGGGATGAATGATCATGGGAAGGCCTCCAAAGAAACTGGCTACAGCATAACCAAATCGAAGGAGATTAACTTGATGCCGGATCGCTATCAGTCAGAAAAGCAGCAGGAAATGAGGCAGAAAAACAAAAGGGAGCACGTGGCTCCCCAAAGCGGTATTCAGATGCTTTTTGTTGTTTTGTGTTCATTGCGAAGCACGGGCCCATCCTATGCCTCTCCCCCCTGATCGGCAAGCCGGGGGGTGTGACCGGCGTCAAACTCTTGTTTAATTTATAGGCAAATAGTGGTTAATAACTGAGTGGCTGACCCTGTGTCACACGTGATTAAACTCATTTAAATCCCAAAACTGTGCCTGAGGCACCATTTTAGTTTCAGCAGAGATTGGTATAGTGGACTGAAGGATCGGTAAGGAGAACCCCCATGAGTGGAACAACCTATTACAAGCATATTCTGGCTGCGATCGACCTCTCTGAAGATAACCGCAAGGTAATCGACAAGGCGGTGGACAGAGCCCGCTCCAACGGCGCCAAGCTGTCGGTTATCCATGTCGATGTGGACCTCAAGGATCTCTACACCGAGATGATCGATATCGACATCGACAACGTGCAGGATCAGGTGATCGCCGAAGCGAAAGAGAAGCTGGAGGCCTTCCTCGCCTCGGTGGACTATCCCATCGAGAAGAAGCTGGTGATCTGCGGCGATCTGAGCGAGCGAGTCAATCAGGCGGTCAAGGAGTACCAGATCGATCTGCTGGTGTGCGGCCATCGCCAGAGCTTCTGGAGTCTGCTCACCTCGAGCGCCCGTCAGTTGATGAATACGGTACCCTGCGATCTGCTGGTCGTCCCCTTGCAGAAGTGATGAAACCGGCGTAGTTTGATTTGCTATGAACATGACCGCATTCAATCACAACTACTGGTGGTGCTGCTCCTAAACAGGCGGCACCGCGTTTCTATTGTAAATTTCCCAAAGAAAACACCGTGACCGCCGAGAGGCGGTCAACTGTTTTTATCCCTTTGTCGCCTCCCGGCTCACACAACTGGAGAGAGTGACATGCACAACCCTGTAATCCTGACTGGCGATCGTCCCACCGGCAAACTGCACATCGGCCACTATGTCGGCTCCCTGCGCCAGCGCGTCGAAGCCCAGCACCACTACCGTCAATTCGTGATGATCGCCGACTTGCAGGCGTTGACCGACAACGGCCACAACCCGGCCAAGGTGACCGACAACGTACTGGAGGTAATGGCCGACTATCTGGCGGTCGGCCTCGACCCAGCCAAGACCACCTTCTGTCTGCAAAGCGCCCTGCCCGCCCTCGCCGAGCTCACCTGCTACTACCTCAATCTGGTCAGCGTCGCCCGGCTGGAGCGCAATCCCACCGTCAAGGCGGAGATCCAGCAGAAAGGGTTCGAACGCACGCTGCCAGCCGGTTTTCTGGTCTATCCGGTGAGTCAGGCCGCCGACATCACCGCCTTTCGCGCCAGCCATGTGCCGGTCGGGGAGGATCAGCTGCCGATGCTGGAGCAGACCAACGAGATCGTCCGCCGCTTCAACTCTCTGGTAGGCAAAGAGGTGCTGACCGAGTGCCAGCCGATCCTGAGCGACACCGGCCGCCTGCCCGGCATCGACGGCAAGGCCAAGATGTCCAAATCCCTCGGCAACACCATAGAGCTCGGCATGTCGGCGGAAGAGGTCAAACAGGCGGTGGTCGCCATGTATACCGACCCCAACCACCTCAAGGTGAGCGATCCGGGTCAGGTGGAGGGAAATACGGTGTTCGCCTATCTCGATGCTTTCCACCCCGACAAGGCGCTGGTCGCCGAGATGAAGGCCCACTACCGGCGCGGCGGGCTGGGGGACATGCGCTGCAAACAGGTGCTCAATGACTGCCTGCAAACCCTGCTCGCCCCGATGCGGGAGCGCCGGGCCGCGGCCATCGCCGACAAGAAGATGCTGCTGGAGCTGCTCTATCAGGGCACCGAGCAGGCTCGCATCATCACCGATGAGGTATTGGCGGAGGTGAAAGGCGCCATGGGGCTGGATTACTTCGCCAGCATCCGCTGAGCGGGAGTCCCGAGTGCATCGTCGCCGTAGAGGTCGAACACCAGCTGGTGCAGCAGGCTCTTGAACCAGCCGATCGCCTCGTCATGGGCGGTGAGCGGGTGCCCCGCCATCAGGTAGACGATGGGGATGGCGGGGTCTAGCTGGTGCATCCGCAGCGGGTAGTAGCGGCAGAAGTGGCGCCCGATCATCTCGGGCACCACCACCAGATAGCGGCCGGTCGCCATCAGTGGCGGCACCGCCATAAAGCTTGGCAACCGCACGCCCAGCT
Organism: Aeromonas sp. R1-1; assembly: GCF_040908495.1. Classification (NCBI taxonomy): domain Bacteria; kingdom Pseudomonadati; phylum Pseudomonadota; class Gammaproteobacteria; order Aeromonadales; family Aeromonadaceae; genus Aeromonas; species Aeromonas sp. R1-1. Next base: position 12,900 of record NZ_JBFODV010000170.1, read on the forward strand.
CCCGCTCCACCCCGAAGCGGGCCAGCCAGAGCTCCACCATCGCCTGACTGTGACCCCAGCTGGAGGTATGTATGTGGGGACGGCTCACCAGCTCGACCGGAGTCAGCACATCGGGCAACTCGCTACCGAGTGGCGACAGGCAGACCAGCGGGTTGTTGAACCACTCCTCCCGCCACAAGCGCGGTGAGAGGTGATTCGCCCCGGCGAAACCGATCACCAGATCCAGCTCCCCCTTTTCCAACTCCCGCTCGTAGTTGCTGTCGGCCAGCTCGCACACCTCCAGCCGACAGTGAGGGGCCTGTCGATGGAGCCTCTCCACCAGCACCGGCACCAGCCCGTGCTCTACTGAACCCGGGGTGGCGATGCGGAAAATCCGCCGTGCGGTCGCGGGATCAAACCCTTTGGCCTGCCGCAATCCCTGTTCCAGCATCGCCAGCGCTTGGCGCACCGGCCCTGCCAGTGCCTTGGCCCGCTCGGTCGGCATCATCTCGCGCCGACTCATCACGAACAGCGGATCATCCAGCGCCCCCCGCAGCCGCCCCAAGGCGTGACTGACGGTGGATTGGGAGAGATGCAGCCGTTCGGCGGCACGGGTGACGTTGCGCTCCTGCATCAGCATGTCGAATACGGCGAGCAGGTTGAGGTCAAGACGGGCGAGCGAGCTATCCATCGATATTAGCCATAGTTAAATGCCAACAATTCATTTTTACCATAGTAACAGATTGCCTAGAATGCGCTGGCTTAATACATCGGAGATTCAAATGCGTAGCTATCTGTTATTGCTGGCCATTGGCCTGCTGTGGGGTTCCCAATTCATTTTCATGCACCAGGCCGTTGCCGAGTTGCCCCCCATTCTGGTGGCTGCCGGTCGTGCCCTGTGCGGCAGCCTGACCCTGGGTCTGCTCTGCCTGTTCATGCGGCTCAAGAGTGAGCACACCCCGTGGCGCACCTATATGCTGATCGCCCTGCTGGATGCCACCATCCCCTTCATCATGGTCGCCTGGGGCCAACAGTACGTGGATAGCGCCATCGCCGCCGTGGTCATGGGTTGTATCCCGTTTGTGACTATTCTGGCTGCACCGCTGTTTATTTCTGGTGAAAGAATAACCAAAACCGGTCTGCTTTCCGTGATCATCGGCTTTGCCGGTGTGCTCACCCTGTTCTGGCCGAAACTCTCCCAGGGCATGAACGCCGGTCTGCTCGGTGCCATGGCCATCCTGCTGGGAGCCAGCTGCTTCGCCATCGGTCTGCTGATGATCAAGCGCTTCGCCAAGGACCATCCGGTCGTGGTCGCCCGCAATATCCTGATCTCCTCGGCAATCCAGTTGCTGCTTGTCGCCCCCTTCATGGTTGATCTCAGCAGCCTGACCCTGCCGAGCACCCAGGCCCTGAGCGCGATCACCGTGCTGGGTACTCTCTGTACCGGTCTGGTCTACTTCCTCTACATGGCGCTGATCCAGAAGGCCGGCCCGACGTTCGCCTCCTTCAGCAACTATCTGGTGCCGCTGTTCGGCGTGATGCTGGGTGCCCTGTTCCTCGGCGAGCAGATCCACCCCACCACAGGTGTTGCTCTGGCACTGATCCTCGGCTCGGTCGCCATGAACCAGTGGGCGCAACAGCGTCGCATGCAGCGCGAGGTCTCCCTATGTCAGGCATCCTGACCACACTGTGCGGTGGTCTGGTACTGATTGCCGGCTGGCAGTATCGCCAGCGACTGGCCGGGATCCTGGGCCTGCTGATGGTACTGCTGCCCTGGTTCTTCGATAGCAAGCTGCAAGCCATGCTGAGCTATGCCCTGAGTGCCTGAATCACTTTTCTGAGTGTGTGAAGAGAGTTCATCTCTCCTGTTTTTGGGACTGTTTTAAAAAAACCTCCGATTTGTCCCCCGCTACCGGCGCTCTGCGCCGGTTTTTTTATGCCTGCCAGCCGGCGTCAGATCAGATAGCGATAGCTGAGTCGCTCGTTCTTGCGCGGCCCGGTGATCTGCCAGCTCAGCAAGAAACCGCCGTCTATCTCGGTCAACTCGGCGCTGTAGTGATCCGCCCCGCACAGATGGGGTTCGGCGGTCAGCCAGCGGCCATCCCCCTGCGGCAGCAGCTCGAACAGCTCGACCGGCGCCTCATAACGCAGATGGGAGAGACGGATCCCCCGTTCGCTACGCTGCCACCAGAAGCGGTTGTGCATGGCGAGTTCCCTGCCATGGGGCGTGGTGTAGCGACCCTGCTCGTTAAACAGCCAGCCCCCCTGATGATCGGTCACCTGCACACGCCCCTCGCCCCGACCATTCCAGTCGGTCGCCGACCCCTCGCCATTGCTGGCGGTAAAGGAAAATGCTCCGACCTGTGGCAATCGCGCCCATAACCGCTGGATTGCCGCTTCCATCTCGGCCATCATAGCCTCCTTAAAATTGACAACTGACGATAAATCAAACACATGAACTACTTGATAGGGGTCACCCTGCTCTGGTCATTCTCCTTCAGCCTGATCGGGGTCTACCTCGCTGGCCAGGTGGATGCCTACTTCTCGGTGCTGACCCGCATCGCCCTCGCCAGTCTGGTGTTTCTGCCCTTCCTGCGCCGCCGCTGGCTGCGCCCCGATCTGGCGGCCAAGCTGATGGCGCTGGGCGCCATCCAGCTCGGCATCATGTATCTCTTCTACTACCACTCCTTCCTGCTGCTGACAGTGCCGGAAGTGCTGGTCTTTACCATCTTCACCCCCATCTACGTCACCCTGCTCCACGATCTGCTGGAGCGCCGCTTCAAGCCTGTTTATCTGTGGGGTGCCCTGCTGGCGGTGCTCGGGGCTGCCGTCATCCGCTTCGACGGCCTGACCGAGAGTTATGTGCTGGGATTTCTGGTGGTGCAGGGGGCCAACCTCTGTTTCGCCCTGGGTCAAGTGGGCTACAAGGTACTGCTGGCAAGGGAGGCGGAGCAACCGCCGCAACTGGCGGTGTTCGGCTGCTTCTATCTGGGAGCGCTGGTGATCGCATTGCCCACCTGGTGGCTGCTGGGCAAGCCGCAATACCCAACGTCAGGGTTGCAGTGGGGCATTCTGCTCTGGCTGGGGGTGGGAGCCTCCGGCCTCGGCTACTTCCTCTGGAACAAGGGGGCGACGCTGGTCACCAGCGGGGTGCTGGCCATCATGAACAATGCGCTCATTCCGGCCGGCTTGCTGGTCAATCTGCTGCTCTGGGGCAAGGATACCGATCTGACCCGACTGACCATCGGCGGCCTGCTGATGCTGGCCTCGCTCTGGGTCTGCCAGCGTGACAAGCGCGGCCTACCCTGACCGCACTCAGCCGACGACGGTGTTGTGCTCCCGTCTGGCCTGACTGTGACAGCTGGCCAGCCGGGCCAGCAGATGATCGAGCTGCTCGCCAGCCTGACTCTGCACCAGCCCGATGCTGACGGTGACCGGCCGCTGTGACAACAGGCTGGCATCGGCAATCTCGAGGCGCAGCCGCTCGGCGATCTCCAGCGCACTCATCCGCTCGGTCTGGGAGAGCATCAGGATAAAACCGTCCTCATCCCAGCGGGCAAAGGGATCTTCCCGCCGCAGTTCGTGGCGTACGATACGCGCCAGCTTGGCCAGCATGGCGTCGCAAGCCGCTTCGCCAAACAGTTGCTGGATTTTAGCCATGTGATCGACCGAAAACTGCAGCAGACTGAAAGTGCCGCTCTCGGTCGCCAGCCGCTCTTCAAGCAGTTGCTCGAAACGGCCACGGCTCTCCAGACCGGTCAGCGGATCGGTGCCATGTCGCTCCTCCACCAGCACGGCAGCGGGATCGAGGTGACGGACAACCCCCAGCAGATAGCCCCGCTCATCGCGACGCATCCGCTCTTCCAGCCGGATGTAGTGACCGTGATGATGCAGAATGCGGTATTCGAGGCGCAGACCGCTGCTGCGGCCGCTCTGGCAGGCGAGCAGGGCATCTTCCAGCCGGGCAACATCGTCGGGATGCACCCGATCCAGCCAGCCAAGATCATCCGGCCAGCACTCTCCCAATCCCAACAGGCGCAGGCAGGAGGGATCACGCTGCAGTCCGTGTTGGGCTGACCAGCTCCAGATCCCCGCCTCCAGCAGCGCCATGGCATCAGACAGCAGACCCGGATCAAGCCGGGCAGTCACATCGACCAAAGGTGTCTTGAGCATTTCCATGGGGCGCCTCGAAACAGGATCTGAATACCTGCTCAATAAGTAACATTGGCGTTCACGCCGAGCAACAGGGTCAGAGCGCTTTTCCCTGATACCCGTTCATCAAGGTCTGCCAGTTCTCCGGTACGAAGTGGAAACTGGTATGCAGTTGAGACTCTTTATTGAATGAACGGAGCAAGCGTTCCAGATTGGCCTTCTGCCATTCGCCGGGGGAGCGGATCGCACCCTTGTCAAAATCGATCACCCACACCTTGCCCTCTTTATCGAGCAGCAGGTTGTGGCTGTTGAGATCGGCGTGATAGACCCCGGCATCGTGCAGCTGGCGCACCGTCTGGCCTATCTTGTGCCACACCTCGGTCGCCACCGGCCCCTGCTTGAGCAGCGCCACCATATCCTTGGCACCGCGAATTCGCTCAATCAGGATATCGGCGCGATAGAAGGGGCCCTGTTTGACCATGCGGGCACCAAACGGACGCGGCACCGGCAGCCCCAGCTCGCACAGCTTGGCCAGCAGGGTGTATTCGGCCATGGCACGGCTCGACTCGACCCCTTCGAACCAGAAGCGATCCCGCACCACCTTGCCCACCATGCCGCCGCGATAGTAGTGGCGCAGTACCAGATGGCGGGACTCATCCTTGACGAACCAGGTCACTCCCCGCCCGATGGAGGTTCCCACCACCTGACGGTTGTTCTGCCACCAGGCAGGATCGAATAACTGGGGAGAGGGGTCGCGAAAGGCCCCTTCGGCATACCAGCAGATCTGGTTGTGTTCGGTCTGTACTCGCATCGTGGAGATCCCGCTCGGTGGGTCATGGATCGCAATTTTTCAATTGGCGATGAGGCTGCCGCTCTGGCATGCCCGCAATAGTGGCCTTTAATCAACGACGTGCAGAGACAGGTCATGGCGCTGGGCCCGGCCTATCCCGGCTGACGATTGTGCGCAATTTTACAATCCAGAGGGGAGTTTGCATAATGCCATCCACCCTTTTTGCCAGCCGTGCGCCACAACATGCCGCTATTTCAAACGCCCCCCTCCTCCATCTGCATCCTGCGGCTCTCCGCCATCGGGGATTGCTGCCACGCACTGGCGCTGGTGCGCGTCATCCAGCGGGAGTGGCCACAGACCCGCATCACCTGGATCACCGGTAAAATCGAAGCAACCCTGTTTGCCGATCTGCCCGGCGTCGAGGTGATCCCCTTCGACAAGAGCAAGGGATGGCGCGGCTATCGCGATCTCTGGCAGACCCTCAAGGGGCGCAAATTCGATGCCCTGCTCCACCTGCAGGCAGCGATGCGAGCCAGCATCGCCACCCTCGGCATCAGCGCCAAGGTCAAACTAGGGTTTGATCGGGAACGGGCCAACGACGGCCAGTGGCTGTTCACCAACCACAAGGTGCCTTCGCCTGCCTCCCCCCATGTGCTGGACGGTTTCCTCGCTTTCGCCAAAGAGCTCGGCATCCAGGATCTGACCCCGGATTGGCAGCTGCCCATCAGCGCCGAACATCAGGCGTGGGCAAGGGAGAAGATTGGCGGCAAACCGACCCTGCTGATCTGCGCCGCCGCCAGCAAGGCCTTCAAGAACTGGACGGCCGCAGGCTATGCCGCGCTGGCGGATCACGCCGCCAGCAAGGGCTTTCAGGTCTATCTCTGTGGCGGGCCGGCCAAACTGGAGCGGGATCTGGCTGCCGACATCCAGCGCTTAAGCCAGAGCAAGCCGGTCGATCTGGTGGGGCAGACCAACCTCAAGCAGCTGCTGGCGCTGATTGGCGAGGCGAGTCTGGTACTGGCCCCCGATACCGGCCCCACCCATATGGCCACCATAGTGGGCACGCCAGTGATCGGTCTCTATGCCCACCACAATCCGGCCCGCACCGGCCCATATCTGTGCCGCGACTACGTGGTCAGCGTCTATCAGGAGCTGGTCGAGCAGGAGACCGGCAAGCCGCTGGCCGAATTGAGCTGGCGCACCCGCCTCAAGGATCCGGAGGCCATGCGAAAAATCACCAGCGAGCAGGTGATCGCCGCCTTCGATCGGCTCTGTGCCGATCGTCAGCTGCCGTAGTGACAGGGCACCTCGGGAATTCCGAGCCATCAGGCAGGGATAACCTGATAGCCTCTGCCCTCAGCCAAAGGCACAATGCAGGCTGATGTGGGTTACGCTCCCGCAGCAAGCTACGAATACTTTGATCGGCTGGAATATGATTCCGGCCGTTTTTTTATTCGCCGCATTCTGGTAAAATTCGCCGCCTTTACATCCTCCTGACTCAAGAATTTTCCGCGTTTTGCGTTTGGCTGTCTCCCTTTCGGGCACAAGACGGCGGTCTCTGCTACAACCAAAACAGCGGTTTCGATTAAAGGTAATAATATGGCGCAACAAGGCACTCTCTATATCATCTCTTCTCCGAGCGGCGCGGGTAAATCCAGCCTGCTCAATGCCTTGCTGACCAACCACAATCAAGCTGGCAAGATGCAGCTGTCGGTTTCCCACACCACTCGCGCCACCCGTCCTGGCGAAGAGCACGGCGTACACTACCACTTCGTTCAGGTGGAAGAGTTCAAGGCACTGATCGAACGCGGTGATTTTCTGGAGTGGGCCGAAGTGTTCGGCAACTACTACGGCACCTCCCGCGCCGCCATCGAAGCCTGTCTGGCGAAGGGGATCGACGTATTCCTCGACATCGACTGGCAAGGTGCCCGCCAGATCCGCGAGCAGATGCCGACCAAATCCATTTTCATCCTGCCCCCCAGCCGGGAAGAGCTGGAACGCCGCCTGATTGGGCGCGGTCAGGACAGCGCCGAAGTGATTGCTGGCCGGATGGCGAAAGCCATTGCCGAAATGGTGCACTACGACGAGTATGACTATGTCATTATCAATGAAGACTTCGAGCAGGCGCTGTTCCAGCTCAGGTCCATTATTGAGTGCCAACGGCTGGAGATGCGTCACCAGCAACAGGCTCAAAAAAACTTGCTGCAACAGCTACTGGCAGAGTAAGCCAAAAACAAGTAAACTTTTGCGTCATTTTTAAACACTGCTTTTCTAAATACAGAAAGCCCAAACACTGGAGTCCTGCATGGCACGCGTTACTGTAGAAGATGCTGTAAAACAGGTAGGTAACCGTTTTGACCTGGTGCTGGTCGCCGCGCGCCGCGCTCGTCAAATCGCGGTACAAGGCAAAGATCCCCTGGTCGACGAAGAGAACGACAAGCCGACTGTGATCGCCCTGCGTGAGATCGAGCTGGGTCTGGTGAACAATCAAGTGATGGACACCCAGGACCGCTACGAACAGCAAGAGCAGGAAGCCGCCGAGCTGGCTGCCGTTGCTGCCATCGCCGAAGGCCGCGGTTAAGTTATTCCTCCGGTTGGCACCCGCCCGGGTGCCGACTGTTCATCCCCATTTACAACCGCTCGAAAACCTCGCAAACTCAGGGCTATACCCTCAATTCCACGAATTGCCGTTTCACCGCTGCGGGGACTGTCTTGTATTTATTTGAAAACCTTAAAGAAATAGCCAGTTCCTACCTGCCACCAGAGCAGGTTGAGAAGCTCAAGCAAGCCTATGTGGTGGCCCGTGATGCCCACCAGGGCCAGATGCGTTCCAGTGGCGAACCCTACATCACCCACCCTGTTGCCGTTGCCCGAATCCTGGGTGACATGCGCCTCGATCATGAAACCCTGATGGCCGCCGTGCTGCACGACGTCATCGAAGACACCTCTGTCACCAAGGCCGATCTGGCCGAACAATTCGGCAATGCGGTTGCAGAACTGGTGGCCGGGGTCTCCAAGCTCGACAAGCTGAAATTTCGCGATCGCAAAGAGGCGCAGGCCGAGAACTTCCGCAAGATGGTGATGGCAATGACCCAAGATATCCGGGTCATTCTGATCAAGCTGGCCGACCGCACCCACAACATGCGCACCCTGGGCTCCCTGCGCCCTGACAAACGCCGCCGCATCGCCCGGGAAACCCTCGAAATCTTCGCCCCCATCGCCAACCGCCTCGGTATTCACACCATGAAGAACGAGCTGGAAGAGCTGGGCTTCGAGGCGCTCTATCCGATGCGATCCCGCGTGCTGCGCGAATCGGTGCGCCGCGCCCGTGGCAATCGCCGCGAGATCATCGACTCCATCCAGAGCGAAATCAGCGGTCGCCTGAAAGAGGCGGGGATCGAGCATCAGGTCAGTGGCCGCGAGAAGAATCTCTTCTCCATCTACAACAAGATGGAGAAAAAAGAGCTGCAATTTCATGAGGTAATGGATATCTACGCCTTTCGTGTCAAGGTGAAGGACATAGATACCTGTTACCGGGTGCTGGGGCAGATGCATAGCCTCTACAAGCCGCGCCCCGGCCGCTTCAAGGATTACATCGCCATCCCCAAGACCAACGGCTACCAGTCGCTGCACACCTCTCTGGTGGGGCCGCACGGGGTGCCGGTGGAGGTGCAAATTCGCACCGAGTTTATGGACCAGATGGCCGACAAAGGGGTTGCCGCCCACTGGGCCTACAAGCAGGATGGCGACAGCTCGGGCACCACTGCCCAGATCCGCGCCCAGCGCTGGATGCAGAGCCTGCTGGAATTGCAGCAGAGCGCCGGCAGCTCGTTTGAATTCATCGAAGGGGTCAAAACCGACCTCTTCCCCGACGAGATCTACGTGTTCACGCCGGAAGGACGCATCATGGAGCTGCCCGCTGGCGCCACGCCGGTGGACTTCGCCTACACGGTGCACACCGACATCGGCCACGCCTGCGTTGGTTCACGGGTCGACCGCCACCCCTACCCGCTCAGCAGCCCGCTGCACTCGGGTCAGACGGTGGAGATCATCACGGCACCGGGGGCTCGCCCCAACGCGGCCTGGCTCAACTTCGTGGTGACCACCAAGGCGCGCTCCAAGATCCGCCAGTTCCTCAAGAACCTGCGCACCGAAGAGTCGGTGGTGCTGGGTCGCCGCCTGCTCAACCATGCGCTGGGCGCCAAGAATATCGAAGACATCCCCGAGCCGCGCATCAAGCAGGTGCTGGCCGATACCAAGCATGAGAACCTGCAGGGGCTGCTGGCCGATGTGGGCCTCGGCAACGCCATGAGTGTCATGGTGGCGCGCCGCATGCTGGGGGATGAACTACCGCCGGAAGAGCAGCCCAAAACCAGCAGCAAGAAGATGCCGATCAAGGGTGCCGACGGCATGCTGGTCACCTTCGCCAACTGCTGCCGTCCGATCCCGGGGGATGCCATCATCGCCCACATCAGCCCGGGCAAGGGTCTGGTGATCCACCAGGAAGCCTGCCGCAACATCAAGGGCTACAGCAAGGAGCCGGACAAGTACCTGCCGGTGCAGTGGGAAGTGGACAAGGAGCAGGAACAGGAGTTCCGCACCGGCATCAGCATCGAGATCGTCAACCATCAGGGTGCGCTGGCCGAACTGGCCAACGTGATTGCCGCCACCGGCGCCAATATTCACGCCATCAGCACCGAAGAGAAGGATGGCCGGGTCTATCAGGTCAGCCTGCTCATCACCACCAAGAGCCGCATCCACCTGGCCAACATCATGCGCAAGATCCGCGTGATGCCCAACGTGCTCAAGGTGAGCCGACAGAAGAACTGAACACAGGCGGCGCAAGCCGCCTGCTGCTTTTATAGAGACAAGCCATGACCCCCGAACGCTTCAAGCGCATCACCGACATGCTGGCCCAGCGTCAGCTCGATTTGACCGTCTGCATGGAAGAGGTCCACAAACCTCACAATCTGGCCGCCATCGTGCGTACCGCCGATGCCATCGGCATCCACCGGGTACACGCCGTCTGGCCCAAAACCTGGATCCACAAGCGCAAGGGCACCGCCCGCGGCAGCCAGAACTGGGTGGATGTAAAACTGCACCCGGACATCGGCAGCGCCGTTGCCGAGCTGAAAGCTTCAGGCATGCAGATCCTGGCGACTCACCTCTCAGACAGCTCGGTCGATTTTCGCGCTATCGACTACACCAAACCGACCGCCATTCTGGTGGGTCAAGAGAAGCACGGCATCGGTGAAGAGGCGCTGGCACTGGCCGATCACCATATCGTCATTCCCATGGTGGGCATGGTGCAGTCCCTCAACGTCTCGGTCGCCGCAGCCGCCATCCTCTACGAGGCGCAGCGCCAGCGCGAGCTGGCCGGTTGCTATCAACGCGGCTGCCCGCTCACGCTGGAGGAGCAGAACAGCATCCTGTTCGAGGGGGGTTATCCTATCTATGCCCAGCTCTGCAAAGAGAAAGAGATGCCCTACCCCCAGCTCGGCCCGGCCGGTGAAATTCTGGCGGACGAAGAGTGGTGGCAACGGATGCAGCTGACCCGCAAAGGGTGGGCGCAGCAGAGCGAGCAGGACGATCCGCAGGAGGAGTGATGGATAACCCTTTTGGCAGCTGGCTGGAATCGCAAATCATCCGGGATCACCTGACCAACCCGAACATAGAGGCCGGCGACTACAGCTACTACTCCGGCTACTACCACGGCAAGCCGTTCGAGGATCACTGCGTCCGCTACCTGCTCGGCGATGGCTCGACCCGCGACACCTGGGAGAGCGGCCTCTGGGGCGAGGTGGATCGGCTGATCATCGGCAAGTTCTGCTCCATCGGCTCGGGCGCCACCTTCATGCTGGCGGGCAATCAGGGACACCGGCTGGATTGGGTTTCCACCTTCCCGTTCAATCCCGACACCTTTGGCGAAGGGGCCCGCAGCGGCTTTCTGCGCAAGGGGGACACCCGGATTGGCAACGATGTCTGGATCGGCTCGGAAGCGATGATCATGCCCGGCATCACCATAGGTGATGGCGCCGTCATCGCCACCCGCGCCGTGGTGACCAAAGATGTGGCCCCTTACACCATAGTCGGCGGTAACCCGGCCCAACCGATCCGCCGTCGCTTCAGTGATGAGCAGATCCTCATGCTGCAAGAGATGCAGTGGTGGGACTGGCCCCTGCCCCGCTTGCAAGCCAGCATGGCGCTGCTCTGCTCGGGGTATATCGCCGCCCTTTATCACCATTGGCAACAGGAGTGTGCCTGATGAAACCCCTCTCTCTTTCCCTGTTGGCCCTGACCCTGTTTTCTGCCGGAGCCCTTGCCGTGACCAATACCTATCAGCTCACCAGCGAAGCCGATGTACCCAGCCTCTACCAGCAAACCCTGCCCGACTTCTGGCGCCAGCATGCGGTGGAAGGAGAGTTCAAGGGCAAGGATGGGGTGACCATCCGCTATGCTGCGCTGCGGCAAGCCAAGGTTGATCGCGCCATCCTGATCGTCAATGGCCGGGTCGAGAGCTACCTCAAGTATCAGGAGCTGGCGTGGGATCTCTGGCGTCAGGGCTACAGCCTCTACCTTATCGACCATCGCGGTCAGGGGATGTCCGACCGGATGCTGAATGACCCGCAGAAGGGATATGTCGACCAGTTCGACGATTATGTGGTCGATCTCAAGCATTTTCACGACCAGATCATCATGGCGGACCAGCCTGCCAAGCTGTTCCTGCTGGCCCATTCCATGGGCGGCGCCATCTCGGCCCGCTATCTGGAACGCTGGCCCGATGATATCAAGGCGGCCGTGCTCTCCTCCCCCATGCTGGGCATCAATCTCGGCGGTCTGCCCAAGTGGCTGGCCAAGGGATTGGCTAGCACCATAGGCACGGTCGGCGGTTGGATTGGTGAGCCTCCCTACGGCCCCGGCCAGGGCGCATATCAAGATCACGGCTTTGCCGATAACGAACTGACTCACAGCCAGCCCCGCTATCAAGCCTTCCGCCAAATCTACGAGCAGCACCCGCAGATCAAGCTGGGTGGCGCGACCGCGCACTGGATTTATCAGGGGATCACCGGTGCCGATGCCGCCATTGCCGATGCGGGCGCCATCAAAACCCCGCTGCTGGTGCTGCAGGCTGGCAACGACAGCGTGGTGGACAATGCCGCGCAGGATCGCTTCTGCACCATTGCCAAGTGCGAAGGGGGCAAACCGCTGCGGATCGAGGGGGCCTGGCACGAGCTGTTTATCGAATCCGATGACAAGCGCCAGCCCGCCCTGACCGCGATGGTCGACTTTTTCGCCCGCTTCTGAGCTGGCTATTTTTTGTAACCCTAAATAAATGGGGTGACAGTGCGGGCTAAGGTAAACTGCCCCTGTTTTCAATCGATGCCGAGGTAATGATGTTCAAGGTAGTTGTATCCGATCTCGATGGCACTCTGCTCAACAAGCAGCACCAGATCTCTCCCCGTACCCGGGATACCCTGCACCGCCTGGTAGAACAAGGTGTGAAATTCGTGGTCGCCACCGGCCGTCATCACGTTGACGTACGCAGCTTCCGCGATGCGCTGGGGATGGACATCTACCTCATTACTTCCAATGGCGCCGTGGTCCATGACAAACAGGATCAGCTGATTTTCAACCAGCCGCTGCCGACCGAGATCGCCGCCGAACTGATTGCGCTGGAGCGCGACCCCTCTATCCACCTCAATGTCTATCAGGGTGATGACTGGGTGGTGGAAGAGGAGCTGCCCTGGCTGCTGCAGTTCCACGATGAGTCAGGGTTCACCTACCGTCTGGTCGATGACCTGAAACAGGAAGCGAAAGAGCAGATCAACAAGGTGTTCTACATCGGCGACCACGAGAAACTGCTGAAGATCGAGGCGCACCTCAACCAGCGCTACGGCGATCAACTCAACGTCACCTTCTCCCTGCCGGACTGTCTCGAAGTGATGCACGCCGGGGTGCACAAGGGCAATGCTGTGCGTGCCGTGCTGGAGCAGAACGGGTTCGATATGTCGGAGGCGATCGCCTTCGGCGATGGCATGAACGACTTCGAGATGCTGACCATGGTGGGACGCGGCATCGTGATGGGCAACGCCCATGACCGCCTGAAAATGGCGCTGCCGGAGTATGAGCAGACCCTCACCTCCGATGAAGATGGCGTCGCCGTCTATCTGGAGAAGCTGTTCGAGCTGGAGAGCGTCAGCGCCGCCTGATCCTCTTCATCCCGACATTCGAGTCAGCAAAGCCTCACCATGTGAGGCTTTGTTTTTTCAGGGTTTCCAGCCAGGGATTGGGCCGCTGCCAGCTGAAGCTCTGGTTCGCTCCGCCGTAGCATTCAGCCAGCCGCAGCGGCGTGCCGGGGGTATGGCGTCGCCCGGCCACATCGAGGCAGCGGGAAACCTTGCTGTTGAACAGCTTGTCTTTCTGCCACTCCCACTGCGCCTGACCGTCACAGGGTGCCAGCATCACTTCGCTGTCGTTTTTGGCTTGCAAACAGAGATCCTGCAGGCGCAACTCACCCAGATCCCACTCGAACAGTTGATCGTCTTTTCCGCTGCAAGGTTGTGCCAACACCTTCTGATGGGACACCGCAACGCAAAAATCACCGCTGGTCAGCAAGGGGGAGCGCGCATGCTCCTCCTGCGGTTGTGAAGCTATGGAGCCCATCATCACATCGGTGGATGGCGGCTTGATGGTACAGCCACCCAGCAGCAAGGCCGCCAGCATGGCGGGGGAGCAAGCAAAGGAAATTTTGTTATTCATGGAAAAATGCCTGAAATGGGCCGATGACATCCGGTTGTCAGTGACTCGAGGCTGAAGCATAACCGAAAGGCGGGGCGCGCAGCCCAAATAGAGTGTAAACAGACGTAACAGGGAGAGAGTACTGGCCCAGCGGAGGCCAGAAAGCAAAAAACCCCGCCGAAGCGAGGTTTTTCTAAATGTGGTCGGTGATAAAGGATTCGAACCTTTGACCCTCTGGTCCCAAACCAGATGCGCTACCGGACTGCGCTAATCACCGAGGCTATTTCTTTCAAAATAGTTTACTTCAAAAAAACAAAGACGACCTTATGGTCATCCTCGTCATACAGCAAGTATGGTGCGAAGAGAGGGACTCGAACCCTCACACCCGGGGGGCACTAACACCTGAAGCTAGCGCGTCTACCAATTCCGCCACCTTCGCGTACCTGACAAGCTGTAAAATGGGGTGGCTGATGGGGCTCGAACCCACGACAACCGGAATCACAATCCGGGACTCTACCAACTGAGCTACAGCCACCACAGCTGTTTTCGTTCCACAACAACGCCCGTTTAACCGACGCACTTTTGATGGTGCGCCCGACAGGATTCGAACCTGTGACCTCTGCCTCCGGAGGGCAGCGCTCTATCCAGCTGAGCTACGGGCGCTACGCTGTCGAACGGGGCGCATTATTAATGATGGTTGCTGGTTTGTCTACACTTTTCTGTCACCGAAACACTGTTCGTTGTTTTTTCAAGCACATTGCGCACTTTTCTTCCACTATTCCCTTGCTGACAGCCGAAAAGGGGCAGATCGCAGTCGCAAATCGCCTTGCTGCCTTGACTTGATTTGATGCCCATCTAGAATGAATGAACGTTCATTCAATCGAAAGTCACACTGATGATTCTGGATAAAAAAGAGAGCATCTTCAACGCGGCCCATGAGGTGCTGGGTGAACGGGGTTTTCATGGTCTGTCGATTGCGGAAGTCGCCAAGAAGGCCAATGTTGCCACCGGCACCATCTATCGCTACTTCGGCGACAAGGATGATCTGATCCGGCAACTGCACCAGCACACTATCTTGCAGTGTGTGCCCATGGTCATGGCCGATGTAGCAATCGATAAAGTTTCATTTCAACAATTTCGCCAATTATGGCTCAATATTCATGCCATTTTTGTTAACGAACCCAACGCTATCCGGTGCAAATTGCAGTACGAGAGCTCTCCGCTAGGGGCAGAATTGGAGACCAATCCTGTCATTCTGGCCGCCTGGGAGCCTCTGGACCGATTTTTTGAACAGGGCGTTGAACAAGGATTGTTTATTGATTTACCGATACGGGCACTCCAGGTGTTGAGTCTGGACAGTGTCATGCATCTGGCCCTGCAGTGCAGGGTGCACAACATCACGCTGACCGAATCGCAGTTGGAAACCGCGATCCGGGCCAGCTGGAATGCCATTTTATCCCCCAATCTTTCCACCTCAGGAGCCTGTTCATGAAAAAGTGGATGGCCATTATGTTGCTGATAGCGATCGCCTTGTTTGGCAGCGTCATCGGCTTCAATTTGTTCAAACAGAAGATGATTGCCCAATATATGGCCAACCGGCCGGAGCCCGAGTTCCCCGTCACCGCCATGGTGACCAAGGCGCAGGATTGGGTACCGACCATCGAAGCGATCGGCTTCATCGAGCCGAATCAGGGGGTGACCCTCTCCACCGAACTGGCAGGTACCATTGACGCCATCACCTTCGAATCAGGCAAACCGGTCAAGGCTGACCAGCTGCTGCTGAGCCTGGACTCCACCGTGGAGCGGGCCAATCTGCGCGCCTCTCAGGCCAAGCTGCCGGCGGCAAAAGCCAAGTTCGATCGTTTCCAGAACCTCTACAAGACCAGCTCCATCTCCAAAGAGCAGCTGGATGAGGCGGAAGCGGCCTATCGCTCACTGGAAGCAGATATCGAGAGTCTGAAGGCGACCATTGCCCGCCGTGAAGTGCGTGCGCCCTTTAGCGGCGTGGTCGGCCTGCGCAATGTGTTCCTCGGTCAGTATCTGCAGCCGGGCACAGATATCGTGCGCCTGGAGGATACCAGCGTGATGCGCCTGCGCTTCACCGTGCCCCAGACCGATATCTCCAAAATCAAGCTGGGCCAGACCATCAAGATCAATGTGGATGCTTATCCGCAAACCCAGTTTGACGGCCATATCACCGCCATCGAGCCTGCGGTCAACTTCCAGAGCGGCCTGATCCAGGTACAGGCAGACATTCCGAACAACGACGGTCAGCTGCGTTCCGGTATGTTCGCCCGCGCCAGCATCATTCTGCCGACGGTGAAAGATCAGATTGTGATCCCGCAAACCGCTATCTCCTTCACCCTTTACGGTCAGAACGTCTACGTGCTCAAAGAGGGCGAAGAGACCGACAAAGAGGGTAACAAGGTGAAAGTGCTGCGAGCCAAGCAGGTTGTGGTCAAGGCCGGTGAGCGCCGTGGCAACGATGTGCATGTGCTCTCCGGCATCCAGGCCGGTGACCAGATCGTACTGTCGGGTCAGGTTCGCCTGAGCAACGACACCAAGGTGCATGTGGTCGAGAACGATGCCCTGGCCGTTCCGGCACAAACCCCGATGCTGTAAGCGCGGAGATCTGCGATGCGATTTACTGACATATTTATAAAACGGCCTGTGCTGGCGATCTCGCTCAGCTTCCTGATCGCCTTGCTGGGTTTTCAGGCCATCTTCAAGATGCAGGTACGAGAATACCCAGAGGTGACCAACACGGTGATCACCGTCAGCACTGGCTACTATGGCGCCAGTTCTGATCTGATCCAGGGGTTCATCACCCAGCCGCTGGAACAGGCGGTCGCGCAAGCCGACAACATCGACTTCATGACCTCCTCCAGCCAGCTGGGCAGCTCCACCATCACTGCGTACATGAAGCTCAACACCGACCCCAACGCCGCGCTGTCCGACATACTGGCGAAGGTGAACTCGGTGCGCTCCCAGTTACCGAAAGAGGCGGAAGACCCGTCGGTCACCTCCTCCACCGGTTCAACCACGGCGGTGCTCTACCTCGGCTTTACCAGCCCGGAGCTCAATTCCAGCCAGATCACCGACTATCTGGAGCGGGTTATCAAGCCGCAGCTCTTTACTGTCGGTGGGGTCTCCAAGGTTGATCTCTACGGCGGTGTCGAGTTTGCCCTGCGGGTATGGCTGGATCCGGCCAAGATGGCGGCCTTCAACCTGACCGCCAGTGACGTGATGACGGTGCTCAACAGCAACAACTATCAGTCCGCGACAGGTCAGGCGACCGGTTACTTCACCCTGTTCAACGGCAACGCCGAGACCCAGGTCAAGGATGTCGACGAGCTGAAGCGTCTGGTCGTTGCTACCCGTGACGGCAAGGTGATCCGCCTTTCCGACATTGCCAAGGTGACCCTCGAGAAGAGCCACGACATCTATCGCGCCAGCGCCAACGGCCGCGAAGCTGTGGTCATGGCGGTCAACGCCGCGCCGACAGCCAACCCCATCAACATCGCACACGATGTGCTGGCGTTGCTGCCGAGCCTTGAGCGCAATATGCCGAGCACCATGCGTCTCAACGTGATGTATGACTCCACCGTGGCGATCAACGAGTCCATCCACGAGGTTATCAAGACCATCCTGGAGGCAGCCGCCATCGTTCTGGTGGTCATCACCCTGTTCCTCGGTTCGTTCCGCGCGGTCATCATCCCGATCATCACCATTCCGCTCAGTCTTATCGGCGTAGTGATGATGATGGATATGTTCGGCTTCTCGATAAACCTGATGACCCTGCTGGCGATGGTGCTGGCGATCGGTCTGGTGGTGGATGACGCCATCGTGGTGCTGGAGAACGTCGACCGTCATATCAAGGAGGGGGAAGAACCGTTCCGGGCAGCCATTATCGGTACCCGTGAAATTGCGGTGCCGGTTATCGCCATGACGGTTACTCTGGCGGCGGTATACGCCCCTATCGCCCTGATGGGTGGTATCACAGGCTCCCTGTTCAAGGAGTTTGCCCTGACCCTGGCTGGCGCCGTGTTCGTCTCGGGCATCATCGCCCTGACTCTGTCACCGATGATGTGTTCCAAGATGCTCAAGGCCAACGAGCAGCCGGGCAAGTTCGAGAGCACAGTCCACCACCTGCTGGAGCGGATGACCGATCGCTACGACAGCATGCTGCACGCTGTGATGAAAAAGCGCCCCGTCATCGTGGTGTTCGCCGTCATCGTCTTCGCCAGCCTGCCGCTGCTGTTCAAGTTCATCCCGAGCGAACTGGCACCATCAGAGGACAAGGGGGTCATGGCCGTGCTGGGTACCGCACCGTCCAACGCCAACCTGGACTACATCGAAAACACCATGGCAGATGTGAACAAGATCCTAGACGACCAGCCCGAGATCGCCTTCTCCCAGGTCTTCTCCGGGGTGTTCAATGCCAACCAGGCGTTCGGTATCGCCTCCATGGTGCCCTGGAGCCAGCGTGAAGCGAGTCAGAAAGAGGTGCTGGACCGGGTCGCCAATCTGGTGAAAGACATCCCGGGTATGGCCATCACCACCTTCCAGTTCCCGGAACTGCCGGGTGCATCGAGTGGTCTGCCGATCCAGTTCGTCATCACCACCCCGAACAGCTTCGAAAGCCTGTTCCTGGTGGCCGGTGAAATTCTGGCAGCGGCGCAGAGTAACGGTCAGTTCGTCTATTCGGATCTCGATCTGAACTACGACTCCGCCACCATGAAGATCCGCATCGACAAGGACAAGGCGGGTGCCTATGGCATCACCATGCAGGATATCGGTATCACCATGGGCACCATGATGGCGGACGGTTACGTCAACCGTATCGACCTGGATGGCCGCTCCTACGAGGTGATCCCGCAGGTCGAGCGCAAATACCGTCTCAATCCGGAATCAATCAAGGGCTATTACGTGCGGGCTGCAGACGGCAAGTCGATCCCGCTCGGCAGCCTGATCAGCATTGAAGTGGTCGGTGAGCCCCGCGCCCTGCCCCACTTCAACCAACTGAACTCCGCCACCATAGGCGCCGTTCCGGCTCCGGGCGTGGCCATGGGTGATGCGATCAACTGGTTCCAGACCACCGCCGACGAGAAGCTGCCGCAAGGCTATCGTTACGACTTCATGGGTGAAGCCCGTCAGTTCGTCACCGAAGGCAATGCGCTCTATGCCACCTTCGCACTGGCACTGGCCATCATCTTCCTGGTGCTGGCAATCCAGTTCGAGTCGGTGCGTGACCCGCTGGTCATCATGGTCTCTGTACCGCTCGCCATCAGCGGGGCCTTGATTGCCCTGGCATGGGGTATGGCGACCATGAACATCTACTCCCAGGTGGGCCTCATCACCCTGGTGGGTCTGATTACCAAGCACGGTATCCTGATCTGTGAAGTAGCTAAGGAAGAGCAGCTGCTGCGCGGCATGAACCGGATGGAAGCCGTGATGCAAGCCGCCAAGGTTCGTCTGCGCCCGATCCTGATGACCACGGCCGCCATGATTGCCGGCCTGATCCCGCTGCTCTACGCCGCTGGCGCCGGTGCGGCACAGCGTTTCAGTATCGGTATCGTCATCGTGGCAGGTCTTGCCATCGGCACCCTGTTTACCCTGTTCGTGCTGCCTGTGATCTACACCTATCTGGCTTCCGAGCACAAACCCTTGCCGGTATTCGATGAAACCATTCCGCCCAAAGCAAACGGCGGACATTAATCATCAATCACATGCAAAGGCCCCGATACGGGGCCTTTTTTATGCTTCGCAGGAAAGACGACATAAGTGCATGAAGCAGTTAAACTAAAAAACACCACATCCAGACCGCAAGGACGCCATGTCAGGACTCTTCTCCAAGACCGCCAGGGCCGTAGGCCGCAACGGACTCTCATATCGCCTGCTCTCCTACATTCTGGTCTGCAGTACCGTATTGGCGATGATCATTACGGTGCTGCAACTCGCCTGGGATTACCGCAAGGATGTCGCCGTCATCGAAGACAGCATCGGCCAGATCGAAGCCTCCTTTTTGCAACCTATTGCCGCCAGCTTGTGGAACCTCGATGAGGAGCAGGTCAAGGTGCAGATCGAAGGGATCATGAACCTGCCCAACATGCAGTTTGTGATGGTCAAGGAGATGCTCGGCAACTCCGAAGTGCCACTGTTGACCCAGGGAGTGGAACGGGAAAGCTATGACATCTCCCAGGAGTTCAATCTCACCTATCAGGGGGAAATTGTCGGCAAGCTGTTTGTCGCCGCGTCGCTGGAGCAGATTTACCAGCGTCTGATTGAGAAGTCAGTGCTGATCATGGTCAGCCAGACCATCAAGACCCTGGTGGTCTCATTTTGTATCCTGATCATCATTTACTATCTGGTGGTCAGACACATCAACCGCATCGCCAACTACGCCCAGAAGTTCAACCTCGATCGGCTCGACATGGAGCTGGTGCTGGAGGGGCGTCCGCAACCACGCAAGAAACCCGACGAACTGGATACCCTGGTCTCCACCCTCAACCAGATGCGCACCCGGCTACGTGACGAGCTGGTCGCTCGTCATCAGGCGGTGGAACAACTGCAACAGGAGCGGGATTTCTCCGCCACCCTGATCAACTCGGCCAACATGGTCATCTGCTGTATGGAGCCGGATCTCACCATCGCCAGCATCAATCCAGCAGCCATACTGCTGACCGGTTATCACCAACAGGAGCTGCTCCAGCACAACTGGCTGGATCTCTTCGTCAGCCCGACCCAGCGGGAAGAGCTGAACAATATCCTGAACGAAGAGGGGTCACTGGCAGACAAAGAGGTCATCATGCATGACCAGCAGGCCCACGAGCTGGTGCTGCAGTGGACCTTCGTACCCTTCTATGAAGGGCCGAACCTCAAGTACCAGATCGGGTTCGGCTACGACATCACCCAACTGAAAAAGGTCGAGCGGGAGATTATCCAGCTCAATGAGCAGCTGGAAGGAAAAGTGGTGGAACGTACCCGCAGCCTGAGTGAAGCCAACAACCAGCTGGGCAAGGCGTACGACGACCTGAAACAGGCCCAGCAAACCCTGGTGGAGTCGGAGAAGATGGCCTCCCTCGGCTCGCTGGTGGCCGGGGTGGCACATGAGATCAATACCCCAATCGGCATCAGTGTGACCGCCTCCTCCTACCTGCAGGAACGGGTTGCCGATTTCAAATCTCATATAGAGTCAAAACAGCTGTCGCGTTCCTATCTCAACGAGTTCACCGTCAACCTCGACGAGTCGATGCAGCTGCTGCAGAGCAACCTGCGCCGCGCCTCTGAGCTGATTGCCAGCTTCAAGCAGGTAGCTGTCGACCAGTCATCGGAAGCACGCTACAACTTCAGCCTCGCCGACAACCTCCATCAGGTGGTGGTCTCGCTTGGCCACAAACTGAAGAAGAGCCAGTGCGAAGTGGATATCCAGTGCGATCCCAAGCTGTCAATCTTCTCCTTCCCGGGCAGCTTTACCCAGATCTACTCGAACCTGATCCTCAACTCCATCAACCACGGGTTCGACAGCTGGGACAAACCGAAGAAGATCACCATCAAGGTGGAACAGCAGGGAGAAGAGCTGTTTATCGACTATTCGGACAACGGCCGCGGCATCCCGCCCGAAATCTTGCCGCGCATCTTCGATCCCTTCGTCACCTCCAAGCGGGGTCAGGGTGGCAGCGGTCTGGGCACCCACATCATCTACAACCTGGTGGTGCAACTGCTGAAAGGCCGTATCAGCTGTGCCAGCGAACCGGGCCAGGGCGCCCAGTTCCATATTCGCCTGCCGATCCAACATAACTGAGCGCTGGCTCTTGTGAGCCAGCCGCTTTATCCCCATCATGCTGTGATTGCATTCTTAATGAGCGGAGAACCTCGCAATGGCACAGCATTTTGACTATATCGCCATCGGCGGCGGCAGCGGCGGTATTGCTTCTGCCAACCGGGCTGCCATGTACGGTAAGAAAGTTGCCCTGATTGAAGCCAAAGAGTTGGGTGGAACCTGCGTCAACGTAGGCTGCGTACCGAAGAAGGCCATGTGGTATGCAGGCCAGATCGCCGATGCCCTGAAATATGGCGCCGACTACGGCTTTGACACCACCCTCAACCACTTCAACTGGGCCAAGCTGGTCGAGTCCCGCCAGGCCTACATCGGCCGCATTCACCAGTCCTATCAGAACGTGCTGGGCAAGAACCAGATCACCGTCATCAAGGGCTTCGCCCGCTTCGTCAGCAGCAACACCATCGAGGTTAATGGCGAGCACTACACGGCCGATCATATCCTGATCGCTACCGGTGGCCGCCCGGAAATTCCGGCGATCCCGGGTGCCGAGCTGGGTATCGACTCCGACGGTTTCTTCGATCTGCAAAGCCAACCCAAGCGGGTTGCCGTGGTTGGAGCTGGCTACATCGCAGTCGAGATCGCCGGGGTGATGCAGGCACTCGGCTCAGAGACCCATCTGGTGGTGCGCAAGCACGCACCGCTGCGCAACTTCGACCCCATGATCCACGAGACACTGGTCGAAATCATGGCGCAGGAAGGGCCCAAGCTGCACACCCACGCAATTCCCAAAGCCGTGCTCAAGAACGCTGACAACAGCCTGACCCTGCAACTGGAAGATGGCCGCCATCTCACCGTCGACTGCCTGATCTGGGCCATCGGCCGGGTACCGGCTACCGACAACCTCAATCTGGCTGCCGCTGGCATCACGCTGGACGAGAAGGGCTTTATCCCGACCGACAAGTTCCAGAACACTTCCGTCGCCAACATCTATGCGGTGGGTGACAATACGGGTCGCATCCAGCTCACGCCGGTAGCCGTCGCGGCGGGCCGCCGCCTCTCCGAGCGGCTGTTCAACAACAAGCCGAACGAGCACCTCAACTACGATCTGGTGCCGACCGTGGTGTTCAGCCACCCGCCCATCGGCACCATCGGCATGACCGAACCGGAAGCCATCGCCGAATACGGCGAGGACCAGGTGAAGGTCTACCGCAGCCAGTTCACCGCCATGTACTCGGCACTGACCCAGCATCGCCAACCCACTCGCATGAAGCTGGTCTGTGTCGGCCCGGAAGAGAAGGTGGTCGGTCTGCACGGTATCGGCTTTGCCATGGACGAGATCCTGCAAGGCTTCGGCGTCGCCATGAAGATGGGGGCCACCAAGGCGGACTTCGACAACTGTGTCGCAATCCACCCCACCAGTGCGGAAGAGTTTGTGACAATGCGATAAGCACGTTGCAGGCTGACCTGCCACTATCAGGTCATCTTCATCCACCAGCGTTCAAACCCGGCTCAGGCCGGGTTTTTTGATCACTCCTCGCTATTTCTCTCGCAAATCCGTCGTTCTTTACGCCGATTTTACGCCTGCCACATGGCGCTTTATGGCGTCTT
Organism: Aeromonas sp. R1-1; assembly: GCF_040908495.1. Lineage (NCBI taxonomy): Bacteria > Pseudomonadati > Pseudomonadota > Gammaproteobacteria > Aeromonadales > Aeromonadaceae > Aeromonas > Aeromonas sp. R1-1. Next base: position 35,951 of record NZ_JBFODV010000170.1, read on the forward strand.
TACGCCTGTTTTACATACCCTTTGCAGCGTCAATGACACCAACAGAGTCGATATGGTCTTACATCGGCTCTCGCAGCTAATTATCTCAATGGAGTCGATATGAATTGGCTATATCTGCTGCTCGTCCTCGCCTTGATGGCCTATCTGATGCGCGCACTCACGCGCAGTCACGAGTGAGGGACTACCTATATGCAGCAAGAAATTATCTACCCGGTGGCCAGCAAACTGCCGAGCCTCGTGAGCAATCCAATGCGTGCCCTGACGCACCGTGACCACGAGTGAGGAACTAGAACATGTGGCAAGAAATAATCTATCCGGTGGCCTTCGTGCTGCTGGTTCTGCTGCCGGCACCGCTGCTGGGCAACTACATCTACCGGGTATTTGAAGGAAAAATTCGCTGGTTGGCACCGGTCGAGCGCGCCACGCTGGCTTGCTGTGGCACCGATGGGCGGGAGCAGGACTGGAAGTCCTACGCCCTCAGCCTGCTGGCCTTCAACGGCGCCGGTTTCGGTCTGCTGTTCCTGATCCTGATGGCGCAGGGGTTGCTGCCCCTCAACCCGCAACAACTGCCGGGTCTGAGCTGGCAACTGGCATTCAACACCGCGGTCAGCTTTATGACCAACACCAACTGGCAAGCCTATTCCGGTGAGGCCAGCCTCTCCTACTTCAGCCAGATGGTTGGGCTGACCACCCAGAACTTCGTCTCCGCAGGGACGGGCGCCGCCGTCGCCATTGCCCTGTTCCGCGGTATCGCTCGTCAGCAGACCATCAACCTTGGCAACTTCTGGCAGGATCTGGTGCGTTTCTGCCTCTATGTGCTGCTGCCCATCGCGCTGATCATGGCGCTGGTGCTGGTATGGCAAGGGGTGCCGCAAAGCCTCTCCGCCTATCTGCCGTTCCACGGTGTGGAAGGTCAGGAGCAGCTGCTGCCCCTCGGCCCGGCGGCCTCGCAGATCGCCATCAAGCAGCTTGGCTCCAACGGCGGCGGCTTCTTCGGCATCAACTCGGCACATCCGTTCGAGAACCCGACAGCCCTCTCCAACTGGCTGGAGATGGTCGCCCTGCTCACCATCGCCGCCGCCATGGTCTTTACTCTGGGCCGCTATGTTAAAGACATGGCCCACAGCCGCGCCATTCTCGGCGCCATGACCCTCATGCTGGTGCTGGGGCTCTTCGTCTCCCTCTCCCAGGAGCTGAAACCGGATCCCGCCCTCGCCCAGCTCACCACTGACGCCAGCAACATGGCTGGCAACTGGGAAGGCAAGGAGAGCCGCTTCGGCCCTGTGCTCTCCAGCATCTGGGAAGTGGCGACTACTGCCGCCTCCAACGGTGCCGTCAACGCCATGCACGACAGCTTTACTCCGCTCGGCGGCATGGTTGGCATGATCAACATGCTGCTGGGTGAGATCATCTTCGGCGGGGTCGGCTCCGGTATCTACGGCATGATGCTGTTCGTGTTGCTGACCGTGTTCCTGTGCGGCCTGATGGTGGGACGTACCCCGACTTATCTGGGCAAACGGCTCGGCATCACCGAGATGAAGTGGGTCGTCGCCAGCATGCTGGTCATGCCGGTGGGGGTTTTGGTGATCGGTGGTGTCACCCTGCTGATGCCGGATGCCAGCACCATCATCGGCCATGATGGCCCGCACGGTCTGTCACGCCTCATCTACGCCTACGCCTCGGCTGCCGGCAACAACGGCTCCGCCTTCGCCGGTTTTGCCGCCGGTGACAACTGGCAGTGCATCGCCATTGGTCTGGCCATGCTGCTCGGTCGCTTCGGCTACATCATTCCGGTACTGGCCATCGCCGGTCAGCTGGCCCGTGCGCCCCGTCAGGAGACGAGCGAAGGAGACTTCCCCATCAGCGGCCCGCTGTTCGTTACCCTGCTGATCATCACCGTCCTGCTGATAGGTGGCCTCTCCTTCCTGCCGGTGCTGGCACTGGGCCCGGTGGCCGAACACCTGAGCCTGATCGGAGGGGCATTCTGATGAACCTGACCCTGTCGATCACCATCCGGATGCCAATGGCCAACTATCTGATGCTGGGAGCTTTCCAATGAGCAAGTCCACTGCAATGAGCACCGACACCATGTTGGTGAAGGGCAAAAAACAGAAATCACAGATCATCCAGGCAATGGTTGAGGCCCTCTATCGCTTCAATCCCAAGGCGCTGTTTGGCAGCCCCATCCTGTTCACCCTCTGGCTGGCCGCAGTCATGGCGACCGTGGAGTCCCTGCTGGGGCAGCCTCTCTCCGGCGTCGCCCCCTCGCTGGCCTGGCAGTTGACCGCCTGGCTCTGGCTGACCCTCTGGTTTGCCAACTTCGCAGAAACTCTGGCCGAGGGACGCGGCAAGGCCCGTGCCGATAGCCTGAAAGCGGGCATGAGCCAGCTCAAGGCCCGTCGGGTGGCGAATGCCAAAGATGGTCAGGGCGAGTGGGTACCCGCCACCAGCCTGATGAAGGGGGACCTGGTGCTGGTACGCAGCGGCGAGATGATCCCGGCCGACGGCGAAGTGATCGCCGGTATCGCCTCGGTCAACGAGGCCGCCATCACCGGCGAATCCGCCCCCGTCATCCGCGAGTCGGGTACCGACCGCAGCGGCGTGACCGGCAACACGACGGTCGTCTCCGACGAGATCTGGGTGCGCGTCAGCAACAATCCGGGCGAGAGCACGCTGGATCGGATGATCGCACTGGTGGAAGGGGCCAAGCGCCAGAAGACCCCCAACGAGATGGCGCTGGATGCCCTGTTGGTGGGTCTGACCCTGATCTTCCTGCTGGTGGTCGCCACCCTGCCCTGGTTCCTCGACTACAACGGCACCCAGGTCCCGCGTCTCTACCTGATCGCTCTCTTTATCACCCTGATCCCGACCACCATCGGCGGCCTGCTCTCCGCCATCGGCATTGCCGGTATGGATCGACTGGTGAAGCTGAACGTCATCGCCAAGTCTGGCCGTGCCGTCGAAGCGGCTGGTGACGTGCGCACCCTGCTCTTGGACAAGACCGGCACCATCACCTTCGGCAACCGGATGGCCGACGAGTTGATCCCGGCACCCGGCGTCGACCCCGCCCTGCTGGCACAAGCAGCCATGCTGGCCTCGCTGGGTGACAACACTCCCGAGGGCAAATCCATCCTGACTCTGGCCAGCAAGAGCATGGCCAAGCCGAGCCAGCTGGAGAGCGACAAGGTGATCCCCTTCAGCGCCGAGACCCGGCTGAGCGGGCTGGATCGCAACGGTCATCAATATCGCAAGGGTGCGGTGGATGCCGTGTTGAACTACCTGAGCCTCGACCGCAAGGCGGTACCTGAGCTGGTGCTCAAGTCAGTCGACAGCATCGCCCGTCAGGGTGGCACTCCGCTGCTGGTCTGCACTCAGGAGAAACTACTGGGGGTGGTCTACCTCAAGGACATCATCAAGCCCGGTATCAAGGCTCGCTTCCAGATCCTGCGCCACATGGGGATCCGTACCGTGATGATCACCGGTGACAACCCGAAAACCGCCGCCGCCATCGCCGCCGAAGCCGGGGTGGATGACTTCATCGCCGAAGCAACGCCGGAGAAGAAGCTCGCCTATATCCGGCAGGAGCAGGCCGATGGTCGTCTGGTCGCCATGTGCGGTGACGGCGCCAACGATGCGCCCGCGCTGGCGCAAGCTGACGTGGGGCTGGCCATGAACGAGGGTACCCAGGCCGCCAAGGAGGCGGGCAATCTGGTGGATCTCGACTCCAACCCCACCAAGCTGCTGGATGTGGTGCTGGTCGGCAAACAGCTGCTGGTGACCCGTGGCGCCCTGACCACCTTCTCCATCGCCAACGACGTGGCCAAGTACTTCGCCATCCTGCCAGCCCTGTTCATCGCCGCCTACCCGCAACTGGGGGCACTGAACCTGATGCAGCTGGGCAGCCCGCAGAGCGCCATCCTGTCGGCCATCATCTTCAACGCCCTGATCATTGTGGCGCTGGTGCCGCTGGCGCTGCGTGGTGTCGACCTGAAAGGCTCGGCCACCAGCCTGCTGCGCCGCAACCTGCTGATCTACGGTGTCGGCGGCCTGCTGGTGCCGTTTATCGGCATCAAGCTGATCGATTTGGTCATCACCGGCCTGGGTCTGGTGTAACAACATAACCGGGATGCGGGTCAGACCCGCATCCCCAGCCATCCTTTTGGAGCAAGAGAATCATGATAGCAATCAGAACCCTGTTGACCCTGACCCTGCTGCTGGGAGTGGGTTATCCGCTGGCGGTCACCGGGCTGGCCCAACTGCTGTTCCCCTGGCAGGCCAACGGCAGCCAGCTGACCGACAGCAAGCAGCAACTGATCGGTAGCGCCCTGCTGGGGCAGAAATTCGAGCGGGCTGACTACTTCCATCCCCGTCCCTCCGCCAGCGATTTCAACACCATAGGCGGCAGCGCCAGCAATCTGGGGATGAGCTCGCCGCTGCGGGCAGAGTTTGCCGAACAGGCCGCCAAAGCTCAGCCGGGAACCAGCTCCCCCGCCATGCTGACCCGCTCCGCCTCCGGCCTCGATCCCCACCTGCCACTGGATGCGGTGCTGGCTCAGGTCGACCGCGTCGCCAAAGAACGTGGACTGGATCCCGCCCAACTGACGGAGCAGGTCAAGTCGGCCACACAAGCTGGTATCCTTGGCCCGCAGGTGGTCAACATTCTCCAGCTGAATCTGCAACTGGATCATAAAAAGGGCGCCTGATGGCGCCCATTCCGGTTTGGTGATGACCTCGATTTTCGCAACGGGCGGTTGGCTCGATAGGGATAACAATGGCTGATGTAGCAAGCGCTGACGCCCTGCTGACGAGTCTGATGCAGGAGCATGGGGATGCGTGATGAGGTAAGGGCCGACGCCCTGCTGGCGAGCCTGGAACAGGAGCACAAGGGCAAGCTGAAGGTGTTTCTCGGCGCCGCTCCCGGCGTCGGCAAGACCTACGCCATGCTGCAGGCGGTGCGGGAACAGGCCAAAGAGGGGGTCGACATCCTGATCGGCGTGGTGGAAACCCACGGCCGTCAGGAGACCCTGGCTCTGCTCGACAAGCTCGCCATCATGCCGCGCAAGATCCACATGCACCGCCAGCAGCGACTGGAGGAGATGGATCTCGACGGCCTGCTCGCCCGCAAACCGGCCATCGCCGTGGTGGACGAGCTGGCCCACAGCAACGCCCCCGGCAGCCGCCACGAGAAGCGCTGGCAGGATGTGGAGGAGCTGCTCAACGCCGGGATCGACGTCTACACCACCCTCAACGTGCAGCATCTGGAGAGCCTCAACGATCTGGTGTGGCAGCTGACCGGGGTCAGGGTGAAAGAGACCCTGCCCGATCAGGTGCTGCTGGAAGCCGACAGTCTGGTGCTGATCGACCTGCCCCCCAAGGAGCTGCTCGGCCGCCTCAAGGAGGGCAAGGTCTATGTGCCCCATCAGGCCAAGGCGGCGCTGCAATCCTTCTTCTCCCTCAACAACCTCACCGCATTGCGGGAGCTGGCGATGCAGACCGCCGCCAGCCATGTGGAGGGCGATCTGCAACTGCAGTGGCAGGCAGCAGGCAAGAGCACCTTGCCGCTGCGGGGCAAGCTGATGGTTTGCCTCGGTGACCTGCACGGCTCGGCGCTGGTGCGCTACGGCCACCGCTTTGCCCAGCGCCGTCAGCTTCCGTGGCTGGTGGTGCATGTCGACAGCAATGGCCGCCGTTCTGCCGATGTGGAGCAGGCGCTGGCGCTCGCCTCCCACCTCGGTGCCAAGGTGCTGACCCTCTCCAGTCCGGCGGTCGCCAACACCCTGCTGGAGACCGCCGAACAGCAGCAGGTCTCCCAGCTGCTGCTCGGCAAACCTCACAAGGCGCCGTGGCGCCGCTCGCTGGTGCAGCACCTGCTCAAGCAGGCGCAAGGGCTCGAAATCACGCTGGTCGATACCGAGAAGCAGAAGCCCGAAGTAGGGATGCGCGTCCCGACCCCGAAGGATATTCACCACAGCCTGCTGGCGGTGACCATCATGGGGATCACCTCGGCCGCCGCCTGGGGGCTCTCCTACTGGCTGCCGCCCGCAGCGTTGCCACTCATCTTTGTACTGGGGGTTCTGGCGACTGCCCTCACCACCAGTCTGGTACCCGCCACGCTGGCGGCTGTGCTGGGCTTTATCGCCCACAATCTGCTCTTCACCGCCCCCTACTTCTCCCTGAGCGTCGCCAACCACAGCGATCTGCTCACCCTGTTTGTGCTGCTTATCGTCGGCATGACGGCGGGACGGCTCGCCTCCCGTCAGCGCCAGCAGTTGATCGGTCTACGAGAGACCCAGCAGCTGGGCAATGCCCTGCTCTCCCTCAGTCAGGGGCTGGCCACTGCCAGCAGCCCGGAGGAGGTTTTGAGACAAGGTGCCCAGGCCATTTCACTGGCGCTCGGCCAGCCGACCGTGGTGATCGACAAGGAGTTCAACGACAGGCTCGGCAACGAGAAGCACAGGCCAGGCCAGACCGACAAGGCGGCCATCGACTGGTGTCTGGCCCAGAAGCAGAGCGCCGGAGCCCACACCGCCACCCTCAATGCTGCCGAGGCCCAGTATCACCATCTCAGCGACGATCTGGTGATCGGCATAACGCTGGCCAATCCGCTCTCCTCCTCTGCCGAGCACCAGCTGCAGGCGCTGCTCACCGATATTCGCGCCGCACTGGCGCGGATCGACCTCAACGAGCGGCTGGCCGACAGCCAGTTGCAAGCGGAAACCGACCGGATGCGTGCCGCTCTGCTCTCCTCGGTCTCCCACGATTTGAAGACGCCGCTGGCCACCATCATGGGGGCTGGCAGCACCCTGCTGGAATATGGTGACCGGATCCCCGCCGAAGACCGCGACGAACTGCTCCACTCGGTGCAGGAGGAGGCGCGCCGCCTGCACAGCTATGTGCAGAATCTGCTGGATATGACCCGCATCGGCTCCCCCGACTTCCAGCTGAAACGGGACTGGGTCGATCTGGCGGATCTGGTGGAGAGCGCCCGCAAGCGGCTCGACTCCTCCTGGCGCCAGCACAAGCTGCTGGTCCATTTCGATCAGCATGTGCCCCAGCTCTATGTCCATGGCGCCCTGATCGAGCAGGTGCTGGTCAACATTCTCGACAACGCCTCCCGCTACTCGCCGGCTGGCACCCCCATCGAGTTCAAGGTGATGGTGGCCGAACCCGACCTCATCATTGACATCATCGATATCGGGGTCGGTATCGCCGAGTCGGATCGGGAGAAGATCTTCAATCTCTTCTACACCCAGCCGGTGGGCGATTGCGGCAGCCGTGGCACCGGGCTTGGCCTCGCCATTTCCCGCGCTATGATAGAGGCCCACGGCGGCAAGATTTGGGCCTTCTCCGGCCCCAATGGCAACGGCACCTGCATGCGCATCTCTCTGCCGCTAGCCCTCAATTCACCGGAGGTCTGATGGCTGACCGCCAGCTCGGGTCACTCAGCCCCTCCCACCATTCGCCTCTGGAGGTTCGATGGCGCACATTCTGGTCATAGATGATGAAGCGGCGATCCGTCGCTTTCTGCGGATCAGCCTGATTGCCGAGGGGCATCAGGTGAGTGAGGCGGTGGGGGTCAATGAAGGGCTGGAGCAGTATCGCCACCTCAACCCCGATCTGGTGATTCTCGATCTCGGTCTGCCGGACGGCGATGGTATTCAGGTACTGCAGGCCATTCGCGAACACCACCCCAACCCGGTACTGGTGTTGTCGGCCCGCGATTCGGAGCAGGAGAAGGTGCGGCTGCTGGATGCCGGTGCCAACGACTACATGAGCAAGCCGTTTGGCATCGGCGAGATGATGGCCCGCATTCGCGTGCTCTTGCGCCAGCGGGCTGGTGTCAGCAGTGGCGAACGGCGCCACTTCCCCCAATGCGGCCTGACACTTGATGTCAGCAGCCACAAGGTGACCATGAAAGACGAAGAGATCCCCCTCTCCCGCAAGGAGTTCGCCCTGTTGCAGGCGCTGGTGTGCCACCCCGGCAAGCTGGTGATGCAGACCCAGCTGCTCAATGACATCTGGGGGCCGAGCCACAAGGAGGACACCCACTACCTGCGCATCGTCATCGCCAGCCTGCGCAAAAAGCTGGGGGATAACCCCCAGCAACCGACGCTTATCGAGACCGAATCCGGTATCGGCTACCGTTTTATCGGCAACTGACGTTTCACGTGGAACGACGCCCGTAGCAAAGCAGCGCCAGCAGACCGCAGCCACTGAGCAACAGGCCGAGATCCTGCAATCCGGCCGCTACCGCCAACCCCAGACTAAGCAGCAGGTAGTAGCCAAGCCCGAACAGGGCGCCAGCACTGCCTGCAACTTCGCGATAGGCCAGCAGCGCCTGACTCAGCACATTGGGAATCGCCAGCCCAAAAGCGATGACTACACCCATCATGGGCAACAGGAACCAGAGGCTGGCCTGAGTCGCGCAGACCAGCAGCCCGGCGACCAGCGCCAGAGCGCAAGCCAGTCTGACCAGAGAGGACGGCAGCCACCCTCTCCCCAGCAGATGCTTGTTGAGCAGGCTACCGAGCAGGGTCGCCAGTGCCAGCAAGATCCCCGAGTAGCCAAACTCGCCGGTGCTCAATCCCAATCCGGCAAACAGGAAGGGGGCCAGACTGTAGTAGCCAAACAGCATGGTGTTGAACAGGGCGACCAACATGGCACTGCGCCAGAGCCCGCCATCCTTCATCATCCGGCACGCCAACGGCCAGAGTGCGACTTGCTGGCTGGTGGCCGGACGGGTTTCCGGTAACTGCCAGCAGGTCACCAGCAGCAAACCTACCGCCAGTACCAGCAGGCCGCTGAACACCCCGAGATAGCCGAACCAGCTCGCCAGCTGACCACCACTGAGCAGCCCCAGCACCGGACTGAGTGAGAGCGCAATGCCCATCACCGAGAAGACCCGCGCCAGATCGTTGCCCTGATAGCTATCGCGCAGCATGGTCTGGGTCACCACAGATCCCACCGCGGCGCCAAAAGCCGAGATAACCCGGGCCAGCAGCAGGGTTTCAAACTGGTTGGCCAGCAGCGCCAGCAAGGTGCCGACGCCATAGGTGAGCAGACCCGCCAGCATGGCGGGACGGCGCCCGATCAGATCGCAGAGCCGTCCCCAGCAGACCACGCCCACCGCAAACGCCAGAAAATAGACCGACAGGGTCTGGGATGCCTGCCCTTCGCTCACCTGAAACTGAGTAGCGATGTGGGTCAGGACCGGGCTGTAGATGGTCTCCACAATTTGGGGAAACATCATCAATCCCACCACCAGCCAGAGCGGTGGCAACTTGTTGTTCATGACAAACCTCCTTCACAAGAGGTCGCCATTCTAGAGAGATGCCGATTGTCCGATTACAATAAGCAGGACTATAAACATCAAAAATCGGACATATGGCCTTTATTCTTCCCGATCACCCTTTTGACCCCGACCAGCTGACGGGCAGCGTGATCGGCATTGCCTCCGCCCTCGGCTGGCACGACTCGGGCCTGCATCAACATCAACGCCATCAGCTGCTGTTCGCCCAATCCGGCTGCATGACCATGGAGCTGGAAGGTCGGGTCTGCCTGCTGCCGCCCACCCGCGCCGCCTGGCTGCCTGCAGGCACCGCACACCGGATCTTGATGCGCGGTGTGGTGGCCTACCGCTCCCTCTACTTCCAACCGCACCCCGAGTTGCCCGGTACGGTGGAGGTGTTGGCGGTCAATCCGCTGCTGCACGAACTGATCGAACGGATGGCACTCTGGCCGTGGGACAAACCGCAAGAGCAGCAACAACGGACGGTGGCACTGTTCATGGAGGAGTTGGGGCAGGCGCCGCGGGAGTCGTGGCAGTTGCCGCTGCCAACCGATCCCAGACTGGGCGGCTGGCTACAGCAGTTGAAGCGGGGGGATGCCCTGCCGGAGCGGCTCAATCAGTTAGCCAGACAGATAGGCGCCAGCGACAAGACCATTGGCCGCATCTTTATGCGGGAGACCGGCATGAGCTATCAGGCGTGGCGCCAGCAGTGGCGACTGTTGCGCGCCATGGAGCTGCTGGCAGAAAGCGAGTCCATCAGCCGGATTACCGCTGCGCTGGAGTTCTCCAGCGACAGCGCCTTTATCAGCTTCTTCAAACAACATACGGGACAGACCCCCCTGCGCTACCTCAACTCTCGGGGTGAGTCGCCACAGCCTGGCTCGCCTCCACCACCAGGGTATCCAGCGCCAGCGGTTTGAGGTTGTGCAGCGCATCCTGCACCACGGCATGGGATGCCTGTTGCAACTCGCTCTGCACATCCTGCTCCAGCTGGGCACTATCCAGCTCGGGCCGCGGGTTTTCGTTGGCCATCACGTTCAGGCTCAGGGCACTCACAATCAGGGTAGCGATCAGGCTTTTCATCTGGTTTGCTCCGGTATGGTTGAGATGACCAGATAGCTATTCCAATAGTTGTGCCAATCCTCATACAATTCATAACATGATGATTTTGTTCAAATTAACTATCTTGCGATACCAAATTGAGTCGCAAAATGCATCCCGCCCAGTCATTTTTAAACCAACAGTTGGTGATTTTAACCACGCTTGATTTTTACACTATGTTCCACGTGGAACGTCCCATCTTTTTGATCGACACCCGCTTTTAAACTGAGCTATGGTGCTACATCCCCGTAACTCAAATCTGGATCTGTCACTGAATGGAATTTTCCTTGTTCGGCGAGAAGTTCACTCGCCACGCCGGCATTACCCAACTCATGGATGACCTCAATCAGGGGCTGACCAATCCGGACGCCATCATGTTGGGTGGCGGCAATCCGGCCCCCATCCCCGCCATGCTGGAACGCTTTCAGGCCGAGGCCAAGAGCCTGCTCGACAACGGCGAGCTGGTCAAAGCGATGGCCAACTACGACGGCCCACAGGGCAAAGACAGGTTCACTAAAGCGCTGGCAGCCCTGCTCAACAAGGAGCTGGGATGGGATATCTCGGCCCGTAATATCGCCCTGACCAACGGCAGCCAGAATGCCTTCTTCTACTTGTTCAACCTGCTGGCCGGCGAATTTGCCGATGGCCGCAAGAAGAAGGTGCTGTTCCCGCTCGCCCCCGAATACATCGGCTATGCCGACTCGGCGCTGGCCGACGACTACTTCGTGGCCTACAAACCCACCATCGAGAAGCTGCCCGATGGCCAGTTCAAATACCACGTGGATTTCGAGAGTCTGCAGGTAGGTGACGATATCGGGGTGATCTGCGTCTCCCGCCCGACCAACCCGACCGGCAACGTGCTGACCGACGAAGAGATCGAACATCTCGATCAGATCGCCCGCGACAAGGGAATCCCGCTGCTGATCGACAACGCCTACGGCGTCCCCTTCCCGGGCATCATCTTCAGCGAAGCCAAGCCGTTCTGGAACACCAATACCATCCTCTGCATGAGCCTCTCCAAGCTGGGCCTGCCGGGCACCCGTTGCGGCATCGTCATCGCTGACGAGAAGATCATTCAGGCCATCACCAACCTGAGCGGCATCATCAATCTGGCGCCGGGCAGTCTGGGCCCCGCCATCACCATCCCGATGATCGAGAGCGGCGACATAATCACTCTCAGCGAACAGGTGGTGAAACCCTTCTATCAGCAGAAGGCGGAGCTGGCGGTGCAGCTGCTGCGCGAAGCGATCCCCGACCCGCGCTTCCACATTCACAAGCCGGAAGGGGCCCTCTTCCTCTGGCTCTGGTTTGAAGGCTTGCCGATCCACTGTCAGGAGCTGTACGAGCGACTGAAGGCGAAGAACCTGCTGATCGTGCCGGGTCACTACTTCTTCCCCGGCATCGATGACCCCGAGTGGCGTCACAGCCAGGAGTGCATTCGCCTCAACTACTCCCAGAGCGAGGAGCTGGTGCGCCGTGGCATCACCATTCTGGCCTCTGAAATCAACGCCCTCTACGCCGGCTAATCCAATCCAGCGATACAAAAACAGAAAGGCCTGCAGATGCAGGCCTTTATTGTTTATCGCGATCCGGTTTGCTTAGCCGGGCAGCGCCAGCTGCTCGGGTTTGCCGATGGGGATGGCTCTGGGCTTGAGCGCCTCCGGCAGCTCGCGAGCCAGATCGATGGTCAACAGACCATGCTCCAGCTTGGCGCCCTGCACTTCCACGTGCTGGCTCAGCTTGAAGGCGAGCTCGAAGTCACGCTCGGCAATTCCCTGATGGAGGAACTGACGCTCACCGGCCGCAGCCCCTTTGCGCCCCTTCACCTTGAGGGTGCCGTTTTCGGTCTCCAGCTCCAGCTCTTCGCGCTCGAAGCCAGCTACGGCGACCGTGATGCGATAGCCATCCTGATCGCGCTTTTCAATGTTGTACGGGGGGTAAGCGGCGGTCTTCTGCTCGAACAGACCTTCCAGCTCACGGGCCATCCGCTCGAAGCCGACGGCGTTGGAATAGAGATGAGAAAAATCGAGGTTACGCATAATCCTATCCTTCTAATAAGCAACAGGTTCAACTCTCCACAGGCCCGTTATCGGCACCCGGGAAATTTTAAAATTTCAGTGAATTCAGGCTATCAGCCGTTAATCTCAATCTTGCGTGGCTTCATCGCCTCGGGCACTTCACGCACCAGCTCGATGTGCAGCAAGCCGTTTTTCAGGTCGGCCCCTTTCACCCTCACATAGTCGGCCAGCTGGAAGCGGCGCTCGAAACCACGCTCGGCGATCCCCTGATAGAGATAGTTGCGCCCGGTGTCGGCCTGCTTGTTGCCCTTCACCGTCAGCAGATTTTCCTGGAAGCTCAGTTCCAGCTCTTCCTGAGTAAAGCCCGCCACCGCCATGCTGATGCGGTAGTCGTTGTCACCCAGCTGCTCGATGTTGTAGGGGGGATAACCGGCATTGCCATTGCTGGCCGCAGATTCGATGAGATTGGCCAGACGATCGAAACCGATGGCAGAACGATAGAGCGGAGAAAAGTCGATAGAACGCATAGTATTACCCTCTTGTGAGCGATAACGGATTGTTTGCCCTCCTTATGGACGGGCACCTGGTCGAAACCTCTGTCGAGCGTTCCGGCCTTGTTACCTATATAGGGGCTCACTTTTTCCTTTCAAGGGGATTTTTTCAAATTTTTTAAATGGCCTCGCCGACCTTTGGAACATCAACCAGTTGGCCCGATAGTGATGATAATCGACCCGTGGGCCACTGATGGCAATGCGCTCCGCACCCCATAATTGGTTGCATATCCACCAGCCAACATGGAGCCATCCCATGAAGATTACCCAGGTTCGCAACGCCACCTTGCTGCTCGACTATGCCGGCACCCGCTTTCTGATCGACCCCATGCTCTCGGCTAAAGGGGCTTTCCCCGGCTTTGAGGGCACCGCCAACAGCCAGCTGCGCAATCCGCTGGTCGAGCTGCCGCTACCGCTCGATGAGCTGGTCAATGTGGACGCCGTGATCGTCACTCACGACCACCCCGACCACTGGGATGACGCCGCCAGAGCCCTGATCCCCAAGCATCTGCCGCTCTTGGTGCAACATCAGAAAGATGCCGATGCCATTCGTGCCAGTGGCTTTGAGGATGTGCGGCTGCTGAGCGACCAGCCCGAGTTTGCCGGCATTCGCCTGCAACAGACCGGTGGCCAGCACGGCAGCGACCAGTTGATGGCGGTACTGGGCGAGCGCATGGGAGAAGTGTGCGGCGTGATCTTCTCCCATCCCGATGAACAGAGCCTCTATCTGGTAGGTGATACCATCTGGCATCCCTCGGTCGAGCAAGCCCTGCAACAGCATCAACCCGAGGTCATCATCCTCAACTGCGGCGATGCACAGGTGCCCGGACTCGGTTCCATCATCATGGGCAAGGAGGATGTCGCCGCCGTTTATCAGGCCGCACCGCAAGCCACGCTGATCGCCAGCCATATGGAGGCGGTCAACCACGCCGTGCTGTCACGCCAGGAGCTGCACGACTATCTGGCGGAACGGGGCATGATGGATCGGGTACGGGTGCCAGAAGATGGAGAGGCGATATCACTGTGACCCGCAGGAGGGCCATGCCAGACATGGCCCTTCGGCTTTCACTGCCAGACGCTTATGATGAGTGGTCTGCGCACAGAGAGGAGCCAACATAATGCCCACCCCGATCGTTGCCGTGGTGACCTTCGATCACTTCAGCCCTTTTCACTGCGCCGTCCCCTGTCTCATCTTCGGCGACATCCTGCCGGGCCAGCCGCTGTTCGAGCTCAAGATCTGCTGCGGTGATGGCAACCATCATGCACACTCGGCGCAAGGCTTCACCATTCAGGCTCCCCATGGGCTGGAGGTGCTGGCCGAGGCTGAGATCATCGTCATCCCCTTCTGGCACGACCCGGCAGCACAGCCACCCGCAGCGCTGCTCGATGCCCTGATTGCCGCCAGAGCCAGAGGTGCCCGGCTGGTCGGGCTCTGTCTTGGCACCTATGTGCTCGCCTACGCCGGACTACTTAATGGTCGCAAAGCATCGACCCACTGGGAGTACGAGCAGGATTTCTGCCACCGCTTTCCCTGCGTGCAGCTCGATACCAACGCCCTCTATGTGGATGACGAAGGGCTGGTCACCTCGGCAGGCACTGCCGCCGGGCTGGACTGCTGCCTCTATCTGGTACGCCAGTACCACGGCTCGGCCATCGCCAACAAGGTGGCGCGGCGGCTGGTGATCCCGCCCCACCGGGAAGGGGGTCAGGCCCAGTTTATCGAGCAGCCGGTGCCCGCCTCCACCCGCGATGTCCGGATGAACCAGTTGCTCGATCACCTGCGTGCCCATCTGGCCGAGCCTCACACCCTGGACTCTCTGGCGGCCCATACCCTGATGAGTCGGCGCACTTTTACCCGCCGTTTTCATCAGGCAACTGGCCTCTCGGTGGGTGAATGGCTGCTGGCGGAGCGGCTCAGGCGCAGTCAGGAGCTGCTGGAGGTAAGCGGCCATTCCATCGACCGCATCGCCGAGCTGGTCGGCTTCAAGAGTGCCACCTCCCTGCGCAATCACTTCCGCGCCCGCTTTGCCATCTCCCCCAGCGAGTGGCGACGATCTTTTCGCGGAAACAATGTCTGATGACATCCTCTTACCCGCTCACTCCGCTATGGCAGGCTAACCAGAAATCCCGAGGAGTAATCCCATGTCCCGTTCCGAACGCCTGCTGGCCCTGCTCCAGCTGCTGCGCGGCCACCGTTACGCCATAACTGGCGCGGAGCTGGCCAACCAGCTTGGCATCAGCCTGCGCACCCTCTATCGGGATATCGCCACCCTGCAGGCGCAAGGTGCCCATATCGAGGGTGAACCGGGGATCGGCTATGTGCTGCGTCCCGGCTTCATGCTGCCGCCATTGATGTTCAGTGAAGAGGAGCTGGATGCGCTAGTGCTGGGGTCACGTTGGGTCGTCGCCCACGGTGACGGAGCCTTGAGAGCATCGGCCAGCAGTGCGCTGGCCAAGATAGAAGCCGTACTGCCAGCCGACTATCGCCAGCAGCTCCAGAGCAATGCCCTGCTGATCGGCACCTCCCGCAGCGACCGCCTCACCGATGAAGCCCCGCTGCGCTGCGCCATCCGCCAGCAACGCAAGGTGACCCTGAGTTATCGTGACCTCAAAGATGAGGCCTCTGAGCGTACCGTCTGGCCCTTTGCCCTCGGCTACTTCGAACAGGTGCGGGTACTGGTAGCCTGGTGCGAACTGCGTCAGGGCTTTCGCCACTTTCGGGTCGATCGCATCACACGGATGCAGCCGCAAGATTGCCGCTATCCCAAAAGCAGAGAGAGCCTGCTGAAGGAGTGGCGCCCCACCCAGCAGATCCCGCAACCCAGATTCATTGCTGACAGAAACTGACAGCAGGTAGCACCATGCTGACGGGGTCGGCGCCAATGCGCCATCTCATCAGCAAGGAGCATCACCATGTTAGTCCCCCAGTTCACCATCCTCTACGTTACCAACCCGGCCCGCAGTGCGCTCTTCTACTGCCAGCTGTTCGGGCGTGAACCGGTGGAGGAGTCACCTACCTTTGCCATGTTCGTGTTCGAATCGGGCGCCAGACTGGCACTCTGGTCCAGCGCCACTGTTGAACCTGCCGTGACCCAAACGGCCGGAGCGATGGAGCTGGCCTTCGCCCTCCCCGATGATGATACCGTCGATCGCCTGTCTGCCGAGTGGCTGGCGCGCGGGCTCACCCTGATCCAGGCGCCGACCAAGATGGAGTTTGGCTACACCTGCATGGCCCTCGATCCGGATGGCCATCGTCTGCGCCTCTACTGCCCGGCACCTGAGCTTGGTTAATCGGGTTCAATGTTCCACGTGGAACGAGCAACGTCCTCCACCAGAAAAGCAAAAAGCCGCTCACAAGGAGCGGCTTTTTGCTGTCTGACTGCGTCGATTAGACGTCGAGGTTGGCCACGCGCAGGGCGTTGGTCTCGATAAAGTCACGACGGGGCTCAACGGCATCACCCATCAGGGTGGAGAAGAGCTGGTCAGCGCCGACGGCGTCGTCGATGGTGACGCGCAGCATGCGGCGGGCTTCCGGATCCATGGTGGTTTCCCACAGCTGGTCCGGGTTCATCTCACCCAGCCCTTTATAGCGCTGGATGTAGATGCCGCGCTTGCCTTCGCCCATCAGCCACTCAACCGCTTCGACGAAGCTGGAGACCGGCTTGACCTTCTCGCCACGCTTGATGTAACCGCCTTCCTCGATCAGGTTGGCGATCTCCTTACCCAGCGAGACCAGCTGACGGTACTCGGAGGATTGCAGGAAGTCGTAGCTGAGCGGATATTCGCGATCGACACCGTGCTGACGTACCACGGCGTGCGGCACGTACAGGCTGCGCTCTTCGTCACGACGAACCTGGATCTGGTACTGGATACCGTGGTTGCTCTCGTTGAGCACGGCTTCCATACCCTGACACCAGGCCAGCAGATCGCTCTCGCTGTTCAGCAGCGCTTCGTTCAACTCCGGCTGATAGATCAGCTGGGTCAGCACGGCTTCCGGCGCACGACGAGACATACGGGTGATCAGGTGAGTCACCGAGCGGTGCTGGTTGACCAGACGCTCCAGTGCCTCGCCACCGATGGCCGGGGCAGACTCGTTAACGTGCAGGGTAGCACCATCCAGCGCCATGGCGGTCTGGTACTGCAGCAGCGCGTCTTCGTCTTTCAGGTACTGCTCCTGCTTGCCCTTCTTCACCTTGTAGAGCGGCGGCTGGGCGATGTAGACGTAGCCACGTTCGATGATTTCCGGCATCTGACGATAGAAGAAGGTCAGCAGCAGGGTTCGGATGTGCGCACCATCAACGTCCGCATCGGTCATGATGATGATGTTGTGATAACGCAGCTTGTCCGGGTTGTACTCATCGCGACCGATACCGCAGCCCAGTGCGGTGATCAGGGTGCCCACCTCTTGCGAGGAGATCATCTTGTCGAAACGGGCCTTCTCTACGTTCAGGATTTTGCCCTTGAGCGGCAGGATGGCCTGGTTCTTACGGTTGCGACCCTGCTTGGCGGAACCGCCAGCAGAGTCCCCTTCCACTATGTAGAGTTCGGAGAGAGCCGGGTCTTTTTCCTGACAGTCAGCCAGCTTGCCGGGCAGACCGGCGATATCCAGCGCGCCTTTACGGCGGGTCAGTTCGCGGGCTTTGCGGGCCGCTTCACGGGCACGGGCCGCATCGATGATCTTGTTGACCACGATCTTGGCATCGCCCGGGTTTTCCAGCAGGAAGTCCGCCAGCTTCTCACCCATCGCCTGTTCAACGGCGGTCTTCACTTCGGAAGAGACCAGCTTGTCCTTGGTCTGGGAGGAGAACTTGGGATCCGGCACCTTGACGGAGATAACGGCAATCAGACCTTCACGCACGTCGTCGCCACTGGCGGCAGACTTGGCCTTCTTGCTGTAGTCCTCTTTGTCCATATAGGAGTTCAGAGTACGGGTCAGCGCGGTACGGAAACCAACGAGGTGAGTACCACCATCCCGCTGCGGGATGTTGTTGGTGAAGCAGTAGACCCCTTCCTGATAGGCATCGTTCCACTGCATCGCCACTTCAACGCCGATACCATCCTGCTCGGTGGTGAAATGGAACACCTTCGGGTGGATCGGGGTCTTGTTCTGGTTCAGGTATTCAACGAACGCCTTGATGCCACCCTCGTAGCAGAAATGCGCCTCGCGGCCATCACGCTCGTCTTGCAGACGGATGGAGACACCGGAGTTGAGGAAGGAGAGCTCGCGCAGGCGCTTGGCCAGGATCTCGTAGTGGAACAGGGTATCGCTGAAAATGGCAGGACTCGGCCAGAAGCGAACTTCGGTACCGGTGCCGGTGCTGTCGCCAATCTGCTTGAGCGGCGCTTGCGGCTCACCCAGATGATAGGTCTGCTCGTAGACGTGGCCGTTACGACGAATTGTCAGCAACAGCTTGTCAGAGAGGGCGTTAACTACCGAGACACCCACGCCGTGCAGGCCGCCGGATACCTTGTAGGAGTTGTCATCAAACTTACCGCCAGCGTGCAGCACGGTCATGATGACCTCTGCGGCGGAACGGCCCTCCTCCTCGTGCATGTCTACCGGGATACCCCGGCCATTGTCACGCACAGAGACAGAACCGTCGGAATGGATCTTGACCAGAATATCGGAGCAGTAGCCAGCGAGCGCCTCGTCAATGGAGTTATCGACGACCTCGAACACCATGTGGTGCAGACCCGAGCCATCATCCGTATCGCCGATATACATCCCCGGGCGCTTGCGGACCGCATCCAGGCCCTTCAGCACCTTGATATTCGAGGAGTCGTAAGTATTTTCACTCATAGCTTACTCTCTGCCTTCTCTAACGTTTCGGAGATTTTACCCTGTTCCACGTGGAACAACTTACAGTCATTCGCATCCATCATGTCTGCGAGCTGACCGGTGTCGATGGCGGTGATAAACACCTGGGACGCACACTGCTTCAGCCTTGCGGCCAGCAAGCGGCGCTTGTCGACATCCAGTTCAGAGGCAAAATCGTCAATT
Organism: Aeromonas sp. R1-1; assembly: GCF_040908495.1. NCBI lineage: Bacteria > Pseudomonadati > Pseudomonadota > Gammaproteobacteria > Aeromonadales > Aeromonadaceae > Aeromonas > Aeromonas sp. R1-1. Next base: position 54,911 of record NZ_JBFODV010000170.1, read on the forward strand.
AAAAAAATACAGCCACGGCTGCTATGTTGATTCAAATAGAGCCCTTGGGCCAGTCGCATGGCGCAGACCAGCAACTTCAGCTGACCCCGGGACAAAATATCCTGAGCGGGCACCCCGTTCGCCTTGAGGCGCACATCGGCTTTCTGTGGACCGACACCGGTATAGCCCAGCGCCCGATCCCGCTCAAACCCCGCCTCCAGCAGTTCGTTGAGGGAGGTATCTTTCTCCCAGCCCCGGTAAAAACCAAGACTGATATCAAATTCCGGTAGGAAATCCGCCGTCATCTCCTTGATCAGGGGCGTAATGGCCTGACAATAACTGGCGCGAAACTCGGCCAGCTCACCACCCAGCCGCACCAACTCCTGATCCCAGAACGCCAGCTGGCGGTACTGGGTGCTCTGGCGCAGCAGCGCATTGCGCTGTTTCAGCAGCCGCCGCACTCGCCCCCACAGGGCAAAGAAGGTCGGCTCCTGATGGAAGACACCCCAATCGAGCCAGGCGCGGCGAGCCTGAGGCCCGCCCGTCAGCAGGTTGAAACCATCGGGATGGATCAACTGCACCGGCAACAGCTCCGCCAAATCGGCAAGCCGCTGGGCCTGTGCCCCGGCAATCTTGAGCTGGGTCTCGCCACTCTTGTCTTTGGCAAGACCGATCGGTACCTGACGCCCCTCCAGTTCACACTGGGCAAACAGGGTAAAGGCCCGCTCCCCCTGGCGGATGACCCGCCCGGTCAAATGAGTGCGAAAGGAGCGCCCCAGACCAAGGTAGTGAATGGCTTCCAGCACGCTGGTCTTGCCGCTGCCATTGCACCCGACCAGAATATTGAGGCCGGGTGACAACGCGAGACTGGCTTGCTGGATATTGCGAAAGTCGCTGAGCTGGAGTTTGACCAGAGACACGACTAGATCCGCATCGGCATTACCACATACTGAGCATCCTGATTTTCAAAATCCTCAATAATGGCGCTGCTGACGGAATCGCTCAGGCTAACCCGGATTTGCTCACATTTTAACGTATTCAGCACGTCCAGCACATAAGAGACGTTGAATCCGATCTCCATCTCGCCAGCAGCGTATTGTACGTCAAGCAGCTCTTCCGCTTCTTCCTGTTCCGGGTTGTTGGCGGTGATGCGCAGCAGGTTTTCCTGCAGATTGAGACGCACCCCACGGAATTTTTCGTTGGAGAGGATCGCAGCGCGGGCAAACGCCTGACGCAGATCCTCACGGCCGGCGATCAGGGCCTTGTCGCTGTTGCGCGGAATGACCCGGCGCCAGTCCGGGAAACGGCCATCCACCAGCTTGGAGGTGAAGATGAAGCCGTCGAGGGCGGCGCGCAGGTTGCTGCGACCGATCTGCAGTCGCACCGGCTTGTCTTCCGCTTCCAGCAGACGCACCAACTCCAGCACCCCTTTGCGTGGCAGGATAACCTGATGATCGGGCAGCGATTCCCCCACAACCTCGCGGCGGCAGGTGGCCAGACGGTGACCGTCGGTCGCCACGGTACGCAGACCGTGACCTTCACTCTCGAACAGCATGCCGTTCAGGTAGTAACGCACATCCTGGCTGGCCATGGAGAACTGGGTAGCGTCGATCAGCTTTTTCAGCTCCAGCTGGCTGATATCGAACTCGAGCACGGACTCCCAATCCTCGATGTTCGGATACTCGGTCGCCGGCAGGGTCGACAGATTGAAACGGGAACGGCCGGAACGGATGATCAGGCGATCGCCTTCGGTATTGAGGCGGATCTCGGCGCCTTCCGGCAGACCACGGCAGATGTCCAGCAGCTTGCGCGCCGGCACAGTGGTGCGGCCATCTTCACTGGCATCATTCAGATAGACCTGACCGATCATCTCTACTTCGAGATCGGTGCCGGTCAGCGACAGCAGACCGTTGCTGACATCAAGCAGCACGTTGCCGAGGATCGGCAGGGTCGGCCGGCCACCCAGGGCGCCGGACACCAGTTGCAGAGGACGTAACAGGGCCTCACGGCTAATTTCGAGCTGCATCTGTGCTCTCCGTTATCAGGAAGAAAGGGTACGGATCAGGTTGGAGTAGTCCTCCTTGATGTCGTGACTCTCCTCCTTCAGCTGCTCGATCTTGCGGCAGGCATGAAGAACGGTGGTATGGTCACGGCCACCAAAGGCATCACCTATCTCCGGCAAACTGTGATTGGTCAGCTCCTTGGCCAGTGCCATCGCCAGCTGGCGCGGGCGGGCCACGGAGCGGGAACGGCGCTTGGAGAGCAGATCCGCAAGCTTGATCTTGTAGTACTCCGCCACCGTCTTCTGGATATTGTCGATGGTGACCAGCTTCTCCTGCAACGCCAGCAGATCGCGCAGCGCTTCGCGTACGAAGTCGATGTTGATGGCGCGACCGGTAAAGTTGGCGTTGGCGATCACCCGGTTGAGGGCCCCTTCCAGTTCACGGACGTTGGAACGCAGCCGTTTGGCAATGAAGAAGGCCACTTCGTCCGGCAGGTGGATCTGGTTCTCGTCCGCCTTGCGCATCAGGATGGCAACGCGGGTCTCCAGCTCAGGCGGCTCGATCGCCACGGTCAGTCCCCAGCCGAAGCGGGACTTGAGGCGATCCTCGACACCGTTGATCTCTTTCGGATAGCGATCCGAGGTGAGGATGATCTGCTGGTTGCCTTCGAGCAAAGCGTTGAAGGTATGGAAGAACTCCTCTTGGGAGCGCTCCTTGTTGGCGAAGAACTGGATGTCATCGATGAGCAGGGCATCGACGCTGCGGTAGTAACGCTTGAACTCTTCAATGGCGTTGTTTTGCAGCGCTTTCACCATGTCCTGCACGAACCGCTCGGAGTGCATATAGATGACTTTCGCATCTTTTTTGCTCTCCTTGATGGCATTGCCAACGGCGTGCAGCAGGTGGGTTTTACCCAAACCGGTACCGCCATAGAGGAACAGCGGGTTGTAAGCGCCACCCGGATTGTCCGCCACCTGACGGGCCGCCGCACGAGCCAACTGGTTGGACTTACCCTCGACGAAATTCTCGAAGGTATAGTTCACGTTGGTGTTGCTCTTGTGGTTCGGCTCGGGCTTGGTTTCGGGCTTGCTTTCCCAGCTCTTCTGCAAGTTATTCACAGGCGCAGCACCCTGCGCCGGCGCTCTGCTTGCAGCGACGGTGACGGGGTGGGGACGATTGCCGATATCAAAACGCAGGGCGGGGCCATCGACCCCGCAAAGTTCGTTAATGATGCCGTTCACCCGGATGAGGTACTTGTCTCGCACCCAGTCCAGAACGAAGCGATTCGGTGCATACAGGGTCAGAGTATTGTCACTCAACTCCGCTTGAAGCGGCCGGATCCACATGCTGAATTCTGCCGAGGGCAACTCATCTTGCAGCCGGTTAAGGCACTGCTGCCATAGCGAAGCAGTCACTCTAAACTCCTGTCGATTGATTAACTAAAGACCGGCTATTCTACGTTTTTAGCCGCCGGATCTCCAGCCGTGACCCCGCGGATCCAGCAAATAAGATCCTTGACTTTCAAGGATCCAGCGCCTCCGGATCATCTTTCATCCCCAAAGTTACCCACAGCTTGATCCACTGCTGCAACTGGCGGATTTCGTGCTGCACTCCTGTTATTTCATATAACCAAATGTCATTTATTTTTTAAATTTTATTCCAATAACATCAGCGCCAAAGCAGTTATTACAACTACAAATACAAGACATTTAGAGAGAGAAACCCCATGAAAACTTCCATCAAGCTTATTTCCGGCGCAGCCATCCTGTTAGCTACCCTGTCTGGTCAGGCCATCGCCCAGGAGACCATCAAGGTCGGCATGTCCGGCAAGTACTTCCCGTTCACTTTCGTCAAGCAGGACAAGCTGCAGGGCTTTGAAGTGGATATGTGGAACCAGATCGGCGAGCGCACCGGCTACAAGGTCGAGTTCGTGACCGCCAGCTTCTCCGGCCTGTTCGGCATGCTGGAAACCGGCCGTGTCGATACCATCTCCAACCAGATCACCATCACTGACGAGCGCAAGGCGAAGTACGACTTCTCCCAGCCTTACGTCTATGACGGCGCCCAGATCGTGGTCCGTCAGGGCAACAACACCATCCACGGCATCAAGGATCTGGAAGGCAAGAAGGTCGCGGTCAACCTGGGCTCCAACTTTGAAGAGCTGCTGCGCAAGAACGATCCGAACCACAAGATCGATATCCGCACCTATGACTCCGCCTTCGAACAGGATGTCGCGCTGGGCCGCATTGACGCCTTCGTGATGGACCGCGTCTCCACCGCCCAGCTGATCAAGGAGTCCAAGCTGCCGCTGCAACAGGCAGGCGCGCCGTTCGAAACCATCGAGAACGCCCTGCCCTTCCTGAAGACTCCGGAGAAGCAGGCGCTGCTGAAGAAGGTCGATGAGGCTCTGACCGCCATGCGCAAGGATGGCTCCCTGCGTCAAATCTCCGAGAAATGGTTCGCGTCCGACATCACCGACAAATAAATGATGCACTTCGATATCGAGTACACCCTGGGGCTGTTTCCCATCCTGCTCAAATATCTGGGCACCACGATGGAGATGGCCCTGTGGGGATTCGCGTTGGCACTCGTACTGTCGCTGGCACTGGCGATAGTTCGGGTCTTTCGCATCCCCGTGATCCACTGGCTGGCGATGCTCTATATCTCGTTCTTTCGGGGTACACCGCTGCTCGTCCAGCTGTTTCTGCTCTATTACGGGCTGCCACAACTGTTCCACGTATTTTCCGGGATGGATGCCTTTACCGCCGCCATCATAGGTCTGACCCTCCACTTTGCCGCCTACATGGCCGAGTCGATCAGAGCGTCGATCCTGGGTATCCACAAAAGCCAGATGGAGGCGGCGCTCAGCATCGGCATGAGCCGGCTGCAGGCGATGCAGCGGATCATTCTGCCGCAGGCGGCACGCATCGCCACTCCGTCGCTGATGAACTACTTCATCGACATGATCAAGAGCACCTCGCTGGCCTTTACCCTCGGTGTGGCCGAGATCATGGGCAAGGCGCAGATGGAAGCCTCCTCCTCCTTCAAGTTCTTCGAGAGCTTTATGGCGGTAGCACTCATCTACTGGGTAGTGGTCATCTTCTTCACCCGCTTGCAGCATCTGCTGGAAGTACACCTCAACCGTGCCTATTAAAGGAGGGCTCTCATGATCAAGCTAACCGGCCTCTCCAAGGCATATCACGGCAATCAGGTGCTCAACGGCATCGATCTGGAGGTAAAGAAGGGGGAGATAGTGGTCATTATCGGCCCCTCCGGCACCGGCAAGTCGACTCTGCTGCGCTGCCTGAACCTGCTGGAGACCCCGGATGCGGGTTCGCTTGCCATCGACGATCTGCAGCTCAATCTGGCAAATGCCAGCGAGCAGCAGGCCATCGAGCTGCGCAAGCGCGCCTCCTTCGTGTTCCAGAACTACGCCCTGTTTGCCAACAAGACGGCACAAGACAACATCGCCGAAGGGCTGATCACCGTCTGGAAACAGCCAAAGGCGGAAGCCCGTGCTACTGCCCTCGACATCCTTGAGGATATAGGTCTTGCCGACAAGAAGGACGCCTATCCGGCCTCCCTCTCCGGCGGCCAGCAGCAGCGGGTCGGCATCGGCCGGGCCATGGCGGCCCACTCCAAGGTGATCCTGTTTGACGAACCCACCTCGGCGCTCGATCCGGAGTGGGTCGATGAAGTGCTCGGGCTGATGAAAAAGCTGGCTAGCCAGCACCAGACCATGGTGGTGGTGACCCATGAGATTGAATTCGCAAGGGATGTGGCCGATCGGGTGATCTTCATGGAAGGTGGCCGGATCGTGGAGCAGGGCCCGCCGGATCAGATATTGGTCGATCCCAAGGATCCCCGTACCCGGGAGTTCTTGCGGAAAGTCCTTAAATAGCTCTCTCTTTGGCGGCCTGGCCGCCTTTTTTATTGAGGGATCCCTTGTTTAACACCGGGTTGCCAGTATAATCCGGAGCCCTCGATCCTCTGGATCCTCACGCTCGGCAGTGGCCTTTTCAAGACCACCGTTGGATGAGAGGGAACGGCGGATTGACTAAAAGCCGAACTCTGTTTAGAATTCGGCCTCTTTTGCTAGTCGTCACACGCTATAGCTGGCGCGTCGGCTAAGTGTGACAATCAAAACTGTACAGTAATACGGAATCGAATCATGAAACGTACTTTTCAACCGTCCAACCTGAAGCGCAAGCGCTCTCACGGTTTCCGCGCCCGCATGGCAACTGCCAACGGTCGTAAAGTTCTGGCCGCTCGTCGTGCCAAGGGTCGTGCCCGCCTGGTAGTCTAATGCCTACCCAGCACACCTTCTCTCGGGAGTTACGTCTGTTAACTCCCGAACACTTCAAACGCGTTTTCGCCGAGCCTGTCCGGGCAGCCTCTCCGCAGATTACTCTTCTCGCCTCTCCCAATTCGCTCGAACACCCTCGTCTTGGTCTCGCTGTGCCCAAAAAAGCACTCAAGCGTGCCGTCTGGCGTAACCGTGTCAAACGGGTGGTTCGGGAAAGTTTCCGCCTCAAACAACATCAGCTGCCCGCTATCGACATCGTGGTGATCGCCAAGGCCGGTGTGAAAGAGATGGATAACGAGGAACTGTTCAAGTTACTGGAAAAGCTATGGCGCACTCTGTCACGCCGTTGCAATGGGTAGCTATCAAACTGATACGTCTGTATCAGCTAATCATTAGTCCCCTGCTGGGGCCGCGCTGCCGTTTTACCCCGACTTGTTCCCAATTTGCGATAGAAGCAATCCGACTTCACGGTTTCATAAAAGGCGTTTGGTTAGCCAGCAAACGTCTATTAAAATGCCATCCCTTATCCGAGGGTGGTTATGACCCGGTTCCGCAACCAAAGCGAAGAAACTGAAGACTATGGAATCACAACGCAATCTACTCCTGATCGGTTTGCTGTTCGTGAGCTTTTTGCTCTGGCAACAGTGGGAGTCCGACAAGGCTCCCAAGCCGGCCCCGACTACCGTGGCCCAAACCGAACATTTCGTACCTGAAGCCGGTCAATCCGGTGATATTCCTCAGGTTTCCGAGCAAGCCAATGCGACTGCCGCACGCAAGCTGATCACCGTCTCCTCCGACGTGCTCAAGCTGACTCTGGATACCCAGGGTGGCGACATCGTCTCTGCTGAACTGCTGGCCCACAAGCTGGAAGAAGGCAAGGATCAACCGTTCGTACTGCTGACCAGCCAGCCTGAGCATCTTTATGTTGCCCAGAGCGGTCTGGTTGGTCGCGATGGTCCTGACAGCCAGGCCCAGGGTCGTCCCACCTATGAAGCCGCCCAGACCAGCTACCAACTGGCCGATGGTCAGGATCAAGTCGTCGTTCCGATGACCTGGACCGACAGCAAAGGCGTTGTCTTCACCAAGGAGTTCATCCTCAAGCGTGGTGACTATGCCGTTGGCGTCGACTACAAGATCGACAACAAATCCGCCGAGCCGGTACAGGTGCAGTTCTACGGTCAGCTGAAGCAGACCGTGGCGACTCCGAAAGACCAGCAAGGCCATGCCATGGTAGCCAGTGCTTACCGCGGCGGTGCCTTCTCCACTGAAGATACCCGCTACAAAAAGTACACCTTCGACGAGATGAAGGATGCCGACCTGAGCAAGACCACCAAGGGTGGTTGGGTCGCCATGCTGCAACACTACTTCGTCTCTGCTTGGGCTCCGAACGCAAACGATACCAACAGCTTCTACAGCCGTGTGATCCCGGGCAAAGGCCAGGCCATCATCGGTTACAAGGCGCCGATGGTTGACGTGGCAGCCGGTCAACAGGCCGAAGTGACCAGCAAACTGTGGGTTGGTCCCAAGCTGCAAGACCAGATGGCCAAGGTGGCAAACCACCTCGACCTGACCGTCGATTACGGCTGGCTGTGGTTCATCGCCCAACCGCTGCACTGGTTGCTGACCGTGTTCCACGGTTTCGTCCAGAACTGGGGTGTGGCCATCATCATGCTGACCCTGCTGGTGCGCGGCATCATGTTCCCGCTGACCAAGGCCCAGTACACCTCCATGGCCAAGATGCGCATGCTGCAACCCAAGATTGCGGCCCTGCGCGAGCGCTTCGGCGATGACCGCCAGAAGATGTCTCAGGGCATGATGGAGCTGTACAAGAAGGAGAAGGTCAACCCGCTGGGTGGCTGCCTGCCGATCCTGGTTCAGATGCCGATCTTCATCGCCCTTTACTGGGCACTGATGGAGTCCGTCGAACTGCGTCACGCGCCGTTTGCCCTGTGGATCACCGACCTGTCAGTGAAGGACCCCTTCTTCGTGCTGCCAATCCTCATGGGTGCCTCCATGTGGTATCTGCAGAAGATGAGCCCGACCACCGTAACCGACCCGATGCAGCAAAAAGTGATGCAGTTCATGCCGATCATCTTCACTTTCATGTTCCTCTGGTTCCCGGCTGGCCTGACTCTCTACTGGCTGGTGAGCAACGTCATCTCCATCATCCAGCAGACCATCATCTATCGTCAGCTGGAGAAGAAAGGACTGCATTCACGCAGCTAATCTTCCCGTGATGACAAAAGAGGCGGCCTTCGGGCCGCCTTTTTTATTACAATGTCCCCACTACGTTTTCCTATCAGCGAACAAACGAGCCAAGCAAGATGACAACAGATACGATCGTGGCCCAGGCCACCGCGCCAGGCCGTGGTGGCGTCGGCATAGTCCGGGTCTCCGGCCCCGCCGCCGAACAGGTCGCCGAGATAGTGCTCGGCAAGTGCCCGCGGGTACGCTACGCCGAATATCTGCCGTTCAAGGATGAGCAAGGCCAGGTACTGGATCAGGGCATCGCCCTGCTGTTCAAAGCACCCAACAGCTTTACCGGCGAGGATGTGCTGGAGCTGCAGGGCCACGGCGGCCCCGTCATCATGGACATGCTGATCCGCCGCATTCTGAAAATCGACGGCATCCGCCCTGCCCGCCCCGGCGAGTTCAGCGAGCGCGCCTTCATCAACGACAAGCTGGATCTGGCCCAGGCCGAAGCTATCGCTGACCTTATTGAAGCCTCCAGCGAACAGGCCGCCCGCAGCGCCATGCACTCCCTGCAGGGGCAGTTCTCCAGCAAAATCCAGCAACTGGTGGAGAGCCTGATCCGGCTGCGCATCTACGTGGAAGCGGCCATCGACTTCCCGGACGAGGAGATCGACTTCCTCTCCGACGGCAAGGTGGCGGGCGACCTCTACGCCATCATGTCCGAGCTGGACGACGTGCGTGGGGAAGCCAAACAGGGCGCCCTGCTGCGGGAAGGGATGAAGGTGGTGATCGCCGGTCGTCCTAACGCCGGCAAATCGAGCCTGCTAAATGCCCTGGCTGGGCGCGAGTCAGCAATCGTCACCGAGATTGCCGGTACCACCCGCGACGTGCTGCGCGAGCATATCCATCTCGATGGCATGCCTCTGCACATCATCGATACAGCCGGTCTGCGCGACACTCAGGACAAGGTGGAGCAGATCGGTATCGAGCGCGCCTGGGCCGAGATCGAACAGGCCGACCGGGTGCTGTTTATGGTGGATGGCACCACCACAGACGCGGTTGACCCGCGGGAGATCTGGCCGGAATTTGTTGATCGGTTGCCAAAAAACATCGGCCTCACCGTCATTCGCAACAAGGCAGACCTGACCGGCGAGGATCTGGCACCGAGCCAGGAGCAGGGCCACGCCGTCTACCGCATCTCCGCCAAAACCGAGCTGGGGCTGCCCGCCCTGCGCGAGCACCTGAAAGCCTGCATGGGCTTCCAGGGCAACACCGAAGGAGGCTTTATGGCCCGCCGCCGCCATCTGGATGCGCTGGAGCGCGCCGCCGAGCGCCTGCTGGTGGCCAAAGAGCAACTGGAAGTGTTCGTGGCTGGCGAGCTGGTGGCCGAAGAGTTGCGCCTCGCACAGGAGTCCCTCTCCGAGATCACCGGTGAATTCAGCTCCGACGATCTGCTGGGCCGTATCTTCTCCAGCTTCTGCATCGGCAAGTAATGTGGTGAAAAATCAGCAATAAAAAGCAGCCAGTGAGAACATAAGGCATTGTAAATATTGGACTTTGTTTTTTACTGGCTATTCTTGCCTGATCTTGTTTCGTGAGAATTTACCCCGAGAGTACCCCAAAGTAACCTCTTGGGGTACTTTTGGGGGACACTTATGAAGATCAGCATCGAATACCGCGCACCGGACGCCGAAGGCAAGCGCGCTCTGCGCTTAACCTACTACGCCGGCTCCTACCTTGACCAAACCACGGGCATCCGCAAGCACAAACGCAGCAGAGAGACCCTGGATCTCTTCCTGTACGACAAGCCGCGTACCCCAGCACAGCGGCTCCACAACAAAGAAACCCAGCGAGCAGCCGAAGCCATCCGCGCCAAGCGACTCTTCGAGTACGAGACTGGTAAACACCATCTGGATTTCTCGAACGCCTACAAGGCCAGCTTCTTCGAGTACTTCCAAGAGGTTACAGACCAAAAAGCGGCAGGTAGCAAGAGCAACCACTCCATCTGGATATCAGCCCTCAAGCATTTACGCCAGTACCATAAGCTGCCGGAGCTGACTTTCGAGGAAGTAGATCAGCTGTTCCTGGAGGGGTTTCGGCATTACCTGATGCACAAGGCCCGCACCAAAAGCGGCACACCACTGAGCCGCAACACCCAAAGTGCCTATTTCAACAAGTTAAGGGCGGCCCTGAACCAAGCTGAGCAGGAACGGCTGCTACCGGATAATCCGGTACGACGTGTCAAAGCTATCCAGGGGGAGAAGAACAAACGGGTTTACCTGACCGAAGACGAGGTACGAGCCCTGGCCCAGGCCGAGTGCCGGTACGACGTTCTTAAGCGCGCCTTTCTGTTCTCTTGTTGCACTGGCTTGCGCTGGTCCGACATTCACAAGCTGACCTGGGCAGAGCTGGAGCCCTTCTATGGCCATTACCGTATCGTATTCACCCAGAAAAAGACCAGCGGCCTGCAATACCTGGATTTGAATGACATGGCGATGCAGCTGATGGGGCGCCCAGGCAAGGCAACAGAGCGGATCTTCAAGGGCCTCAAGTACTCGGCTTGGCACAACATGGAGCTCACCCGGTGGGCGTTGCAGGCGGGTATAACCAAGAAGGTAACCTTCCACAGCGCGCGTCATACCTTCGCCGTCATCCAGCTTAACCGCGGCGTCGATATCTATGCCCTTTCCCGCTTGCTGGGGCACAGTGAGCTGAGAACCACCGAGATCTACGCCGACATTCTTGAATCGCGGCGCCGAGATGCCATGCTCGATTTCCCCAATGTCTTGGGGTGATAGAAGCACCCTCGACAAGATCATGGCCAGGAAGAGCCAACAAATAGGCCAGCGCAACCATGCGCTGGCCTAGATTATCTTAGATAATATAGATCGGATTTCAGGATCGCCCTGCAGCCCAAGCGGTAACTGGGTTTCACTGAATTGGCTTGTGACCGTTATCGTGAACTTTGTGACCACTTTCGTGATAGTTTGTGACCGTTATCGTGATAGTGCAGGCCGGCCGATGGTAAACCGCCCCTTGGCATGTTCACTGATTGACCAACCCAGTTCAGCCAGTTCATACAGTGCCTTGCGAACTCGCGATTGCCGCTTTCGGTTGGTGGCCGCGCTGGACTTATCAGGAAAAGCGTAAGAGACCAGTTTATCTAAACCTACTGGCTTGCTGCGGCCACAATCAATCCAGGCACAAAGCCGCTGATGCAATATCCGGGCAGTGCTACTACGCAGTTGCCGTACCTCAGCCAGATCGATATAGGTATATCGGCCATTACCCAATATGGCATTGGTCAGCAATGGATTAAGCGCCACAAAGAGCCTATCGGTCAGGGGATCGCTGGCATAGTTCGCCAGCAGACGAAAACCACTACGCAAGCCTGCTACCTGTGCTATTACCGACACCTTCCACAACCGCTCGACAGTGCGACGCACCGTATTGGTGTCACGAGGGTTTGCGTAACCAATCTCCTTGGCCAGTTTGCGCAAGCTGCTTTTGACTACCAAGACATCCTGCTGGTTGGCAATCCCACGCAGCTGAAGTAGGTCTCGTAATATCTCTCCGGTTTCACCACTCGCAATAGTCCCAATCTTGCCACTTTCTGATTCAAACCCAGCTAGGGCAACCAACCCTTGAAGTACGCGCAAATCGTCAGCCCCCAAGGGTTCTGGCCCAGAAAACTCAATCTGATTACCGTTATCCAAACGGTAAATCACCTCCAGCTTGTCACGGCGGCGTTGGCCATTCGAGATCGCCCTAAACAACCCGGGAGCAAGGCAGTGCATATGGTCGTGCCGGGCATGAGTCAATTCAAAGCAAGGCACGTTTGCCCCCAGCCCAGTGTATTTCGTCAAAACCAGCGGGGTACAGCACGCCACCTTCCTTCCGCTCCAGCCAGCGCTCCGGTAGTGGCGGCCCATAATTGCTTTTGCTTACCCCAAACCGCACGTAAAGCTGGCTCTTCTCTGCCGATACGCCCAGCTTCTGCGCCTCTTTCTTGGTCATAGTGGCGAGATAGGCCTGCCAGCGAACGTTGTCCACCAGTACCGACGAACCACGGCTTGCCTGCTGCAGATCGCCAGCTTCTTGGAATACCGCAGATTTACTGGTGTGGTGTACAAACAACACAGCGCATCCCTTCAGCATGGCCAGCCGTTCCAGCTGACCCAGCACCAGTGTCATAGCACAGGCTGCATTCTCATCAGCATCGTGAAAGCGTCTCAGTGTATCGATAACCACCAACCTGACCCCCTCAGCCCAAATGGCAATCGCTTCCCACCAATGGCTATCCAGCACATTCGGGCTGGCACCCTGAAGCGATATCAAACGAAGGTATCGTTCAACGTTGGCACGAAGTTCAGCATCAAGACCTCTGCCCAAGGCAAACAAGCGCTGGTGCAGTACAGGCCAAGGGTCCTCGGCAGGCAGGTAGAGCACAGCTCCCCTGCCCAGATTGCCAAGCCCAATCCAATCCGGCCCACCGGATATCTGCATTGCCAGTTGTAATGCCAACATCGATTTGCCCACCCCTCCCGGTGACACCAAAGCACCAACGCAGCCAACAGGCAGCCCCGGGAGGACAAAATCGAGGGGTTTTGGAGGCTCAACAAAAGCCGACCGGAGATCCTGGGGGCAGAGAGATGTAATCAGATCCTGTGTCATACCCACCTCACAACCGCCCATGGCTAGCTTGCCGCACACGCTTGGTTACATGCTCAGTGAGTTCGGCGTCTGGTGAAATGCGGTGGGAGAGCAACCAGTCCAGCAGCTCAACGCGCTTGAAGTAGATCTTTTTGCCTTGTGGCTTGTAATGCGGCAGACGCTTTTCGCTGGTCAGCCGGTACACATAGCAGACAGAAACCCCCAGCAACTCAGCGCACTCCTCGGCAGAAAGCACCTCTTTTTGCGCCTGTCCTTGCTGGATTACCAACTGCTTAAGCTCATAAAGCTCTTTCAGGATTGCCCCATTCGGATCACTGAAAACTGACGAATTTTGTTCGCGCATGCAGATTGTCTCCTAGTTACAAACATCAGCATGCAAGAGCGTATCGGGGACCTAACGAAATCCAGACCGCTGTAAGTGCCCATTTTGGGCACTTACAGCGTTTTCTGAGAAACATTTCACATGTGAAATTTTGGCTAGTGTGTAGCAAAAAATATGTCAGCTCGCGCACATACAGAAATGACATTAATGGTTCCAACAGAACCTATGTGGCAAGATGTTCCATCGATACAAACTCAAGCCAAGCATCAATGAACCTGCCAAGTTACGAAGCCATGATGCCAGCCGTACTTGCGAGCCTAGCAGATGGCAAAACTCGCCCTCTACGCGAGGTATTCGAGCTGGTGAGTCAACACTACGCCTTTAGCGCTGAGCAGCTTGCCGAGACCCTGCCTAGCGGCCGTCAAACAACTATTCGTAGTCGAGTTGGTTGGGCAAAAACTTATCTGGTCAAAGCAGGGTTAATTACTCAGCCCAAAAGAGGTTTGTGTGTGATCACCCAGCGAGGTCTGGAAGCTCTCACATCAGGACAAACTATTGATAACCGATATCTGGCACAGTTTGGGGAGTTTGTGGCTTTCACCCTGGCATCCAGTGAAAGCACCGATCACCAATACTCAACGCCCCCCCAGATTGGATTAGAACAACAAAAAGGCACGCTGATTCAGGTTCATACCCCGCAAGAACAGATAGAACAGGCCATGGCCACCCTGAACCAGTCTCTGGCTGATGACTTACTGGTCGAGATACTAGCTATGTCACCACGCTTCTTTGAACAGCTGGTCGTCGATTTGATGGTCGCCATGGGTTATGGCGGCAGCCAGCAGGATGCAGCTCAAACTACCCGCTACCAGAGTGATGGCGGAATCGACGGCATCATCAAGGAGGATCGGCTGGGCCTCGATTCCATCTATCTCCAGGCCAAACGCTATACCGAAAAAACTGTGGGCCGCCCCGAGATTCAAGCCTTCGCTGGTGCGCTCGATCTACATCGTGCTCGCAAAGGGGTTTTTATCACAACTTCCAGCTTCAGCCGGGAAGCTATGGAGTATGTCGGATTGATCGAAAAGCGCATCGTACTTATCGACGGGCAGCGCCTCGCAACTTTGATGATCGAGTATGGCGTCGGTGTCACAACCCGCCAGACCCTTACCATAAGAACGCTGGATTCAGACTATTTCGCAGAAGAGTAAGCTGACACAGATGGAAGCGGCATCTTGCAAAGCCTCCATGCGTTGCGCTTTGTAGATCCGGGGGTATAGTGAGCGCCCGAGATGAACCAAACAAGCTGGAACATCAATCTATATTCCCAAGCTTGGGGCCCTCATCAGCAAGGCCTCATGCCAAGACAACATTGAGCAGGAAATTCCATGCCACTGACCCTTTCACAACTTGAACGCCATCTGTTCAATGCAGCAGATATTCTGCGCGGCAAGATGGATGCATCAGAATTCAAGGAATACATCTTCGGAATGTTGTTCCTCAAGCGCTGCTCGGACGTTTTTGAAGAACGCCGTGAGCAAGTGATTGCCGAACAGAAAGCGAAAGGGAAAACTGCCGCAGAAGCTGAAGAGATCGCAGAAACCCGCCTTTGGTACAAAACCAGCTTCTATGTTCCAAAATTCTCCCGCTGGGACCATTTGGTCAAAAATGCCCACAAGAATGTCGGCAACAGCCTGAACGAAGCATTGGGTGGCTTGGAGCAAGGCAACTCCACACTGCAGGACGTGCTGGAGCATATCGACTTCAATCGTAAAGTGGGCCAAAGCGCACTGCCAGACATCAAGCTGCGAGCCCTCATCACCCATTTCAGCAAATACCGGCTGCGCGATACCGATTTCGAATTCCCGGATCTGCTGGGGGCTGCCTATGAATTCCTGATCGGTGAATTTGCCGACTCAGCGGGCAAAAAGGGTGGTGAGTTCTACACCCCGCGCTCCGTGGTACGGATGATGGTGCGCCTGCTCAAACCGGAAGAGAACCACAAAGTCTACGACCCCTGCTGCGGTTCTGGCGGTATGCTAATCGCTGCCAAAGAGTGGATCGACGAACACGGAGGTGAAGGGTTCAGGCTCGACTGTTATGGCCAGGAAGCGGCGGGCACTGTCTGGTCCATTGCCAAAATGAACATGCTGCTGCACGGTATCACTACTGCCGATTTGCAGAACGATGACACCCTAGAAAAACCGCGCCATGTAAAAGATGGCAAGCTAATCAGCTTCGACCGCATCCTCACCAATCCGCCCTTCTCCATCAACTTTGGTACCAAAGATAAAGATGAAGCTGGTGAACCCGTCTACCACCCCCTGTTTCCGGAACGCTTCCGTTACGGTCAGGTTCCGCTCGGATCGAAAAAAGCCGACCTGATGTTCCTGCAGCACATGATCGCCGTTTGTGCCCCGGGTGGCATGATCGCAACCGTGCTCCCCCATGGTGTGCTATTTCGCGGCGGTGACGAACAAAGGATTCGCGCAGGTATTATCGAAGACGACCTGCTGGAAGCGGTGATCGGCTTGCCGCAAAACCTCTTCTATGGCACCGGTATTCCTGCCTGCATTCTTATCCTGCGTCAGCTGGTAGCAGAAGGTGCACACCAGGTCAGCAGCAAGCTACCGCAAAACCGCGGCAAGGTGCTGTTTATCAACGCCGACCGCGAGTATTTCGAAGGCCGGGCACAAAACTACCTGATGCCGGAACATATCGAACGGATAGCTGCCACCTACGAGGCCTTTGCTCAGGGCAAGGGGCAGGATATTCCCAAGTTTGCCTCCATCGTCAGTATCGAAACGCTGCGCGAGAGCGGTTATAACCTCAATATTCGCCGCTATGCCGATAATGCCCCCGAGCCAGAACCCCACGATGTACGTGCCCATCTGCTTGGCGGAATACCGCAGTCAGAGATCGAGGACAAAGCGGCCCTATTCAAAGCCCAAGGGCTCAATCCAGCGGATCTGTTTGTCACCAAACCAGATGATCCGCACTACCTGTTGTTCAACGACACCATCACCAGCAAGGCCTCAATCAAACCCGCTATTGAAAACAATGCAGCGGTGCAGGCGAAGGAAGAGGCTTTGCGTGATGCTTTCAGCCAGTGGTGGCAAGCTCATGGTCAAAGCATTATCGCACTGGCCAAACACCGGGAATACGCAGCCCTGCGCAAGGAGCTGCTCAACAGCTTTAGCGAAAGCCTGCAGCCTGTCGGCATGCTGAGCGAATTCCAGATTAGCGGCATGATTGCAGGCTTCTGGTTCCAGCAAAAATACGACTTTCTGACTCTGATGGCACGCGATGCCCACGGTGTCGTCGATGCCTGGCGTACCGGGATCATCACCGCGCTGGAAGACAGCAACAGCAAGGATGACCCGCTGGCCCACAAGCTGGTGAAATTCCTGCTCGGTGATTTTCTACATGAAGTGAAGCAACTTGAACGCAGCAAAATCGAGCTGGATAGCCAAATCAAGGGAATTGAAGAACAGTTACCCAAAGAGGGTGATGACGAAGAAGAGAGCGAAAATGAGCCGCTCAGTGAAGCCGAACTGACCCAGCTTAACAAGCAACTCAAGGGCCTCAAGGCCAAGCGCACCAGCATCACCAAACAGCTCAAAGGTCGGTTATCTCTTCTCCCTGATGAACTGAATGGCTGTGTCGATGCGCTCAATAATAACCAAGCAGCCGATCTGCTGCTCACCATTTTGCACCACGAGATGGCCACAATTGTTGAACGTTATATTATAACCCAACGCCAGCAACTGATCACCGCTGTAGAAAGCTGGTGGGATAAATATCAAGTAACTTTGAACACAATAGAACAGGCAAGAAATAAAGCTTCTCAAGATCTGAGTTATTATCTGAAGGGGCTTGGGTATGTTTGAAAAAAACATTATTGGCTGGAAAAGAAAAACATTATCTGAACTAGCCGTGTATATAAATGGGTTCGCATTTAAGCCTGAGGATTGGAATACCCAAGGCCTACCTATAATTCGTATAGCTCAAATCACAGGATCATCAAAAAACTTTGATTACTATGACCAAAACCTTGGAGAAACTTATAAAATTAGTCATGGAGATCTAATATTTTCTTGGAGTGGTACACTAACTGTTGTCGAGTGGAAAGGGGGGGATGCTTGGCTCAACCAACATCTTTTTAAAGTTATACCGAAACCGGGAGTCAGTAAAAGATTTCTTTACCACTTACTCAAATTTTGTATAGATGAGATGGATAAGCGTGCACATGGTAGCACCATGAAGCATATCAAAAGAGGTGAGCTAAACGAATTCCACGTGAATGTTCCTGACAATATTCACGAGCAACAATTTATCTCCAACATTTTAGACTCTTTAGAGTCCAAAGTGGATACAACAAAGCAGACTATTTCAAAGCTCCAGGAAATTAAAGCTGGATTATTACATGATCTTCTTACGCGTGGTATCGGAGCTAATGGTCGACTACGTCCAATATTTCAACAAGCGCCACATCTATATAAAAAATCCCCACAGGGATGGATCCCAAAAGAGTGGAGTATTGGTGAATTGGACAATGCTTTGAATACTATTGAGGCAGGAAAGAGTCCAAGCTGTCCCGATATTCCTGCACATACTGGTGAGTGGGGAGTGCTAAAAGTTAGCGCAGTACACCCAGATGGATTCAGAGCGCATGAAAATAAGATTGTTGAGCAAACAGAACTGCAAGATCAGCGCTATGAGGTTAAAAGTGGGGATTTGCTCATCACAAGAGCAAATACTCCTGAATTGGTCGGATTGCCATGCCTTGTTCATACAGATAGAGAAAGGTTGATGCTTTCTGACAAGACTCTTCGGCTTCATGTTAAAGAGGGTTATGAGAAGGCCTTCATTTTTATCTCATTGACTCAACCTTATGTCCGATCACAAATACAAATTGCGGCGACAGGTACAAGCATGAGTATGAAAAATATCAGCCAGAGTTCATTGAAGCGTTTGAATATGAAGTTTCCCCCCCATGCGGAACAAGTTTTGATTGCGGAAAGGATTCTCGATGCAGGAAAAAGAATTTCTGATGAGAATGCTTTATTGAAAAAAATGGAGCAGCAAAAAGCGGGCCTAATGAATGATCTCCTCACTGGACGGGTACGGGTAACCGAACTGCTTAATCATCAACCACCGGTGCAATAACGGGAGAGCGAATGGCGTGCCAAAGGGTGCGCCATTCCAGCACCACAGCCGCCCAGCACCACAATAACAAGGAAGGTGGGATCTTATGTCCTTTCTGCACAATCTTACTGGCTATTTTCGCCAGTCATTGATCGATGCCGAGCGGCTCAGCCCGGATGATCGCAATCTGTTGCCTGCGCTGGGCCTCGAGAAGGTCGAAGATCCCTCCTCCGACTACCTGGCAATCGATTCCCAAGTCTGGCTAAGCGGACGAATTTCCCCCGGATTAGCGAAACAGATCCTCGATGCCAAACAGCCTATCGGCCAACCTCCGCAGGAGATAACCGAGCTGGTATTATTCCCTCGCGTCGATCTCCAAACCTCCCAGTTTGGAGAGACCAACAACCTGAAGCGGCGAGTGCTGCTACCGGTTGGTGTGTTTGTAAGGGTGGCGTCTAACGGAACACTAACCCCTTCCAACAAGCGCCCCTGGATCCCGCGGGAGTGGCTAGCGCCTAACCAGAGTGCAACGGACCCCATTGGCGATTATGTCGGTCTTGACGCCTTCCTGACCCGCAACCCCTATGAGGGGATCCTGGAGTGGCAGCAACTCGTGGCTTACTGCTGCCATATGTTGGCAGCAGTGGTGGGCTATCCATTCTCATCACATGCCGAGAACAGCATGCAAGCCGCACTTCCACTGCATGCTATGCCCATTCACCCAGACTTCGAGATGAGCGGGCAAAGCCTGCTGCAACTCGAACCCAACGTGGTGGGGGCAAAAGCCAACATTTTGAAGGTACTCAACAACCTGCGCGATAGCACCGAGTATCCACCGCTCTACCAACGGTTTTGTGCCGAACAATCACCCACGCTAATACCCCATCAAGATCTGCAGTATCAGACCGCGGTGGCCAAGGGACATCTTGGCCAGATGACCGGGGAATTCCCTCTGTCACCCAAACAACGCAATGCTCTACATCACTTCCTTGCGCAGCAACACGGTGAGATCTTGGCCGTTAATGGCCCTCCCGGCACCGGTAAGACAACCCTGCTCCGCTCAGTGGTAGCCAATCTATGGAGTGAGGCGGCGCTAGCTCAGGGAGAGCCGCCACTGATTGTTGCGGCCTCGAACAATAACCAGGCGGTCACCAATATTCTGGAGAGCTTTGCCAAGGTCGATGAAGAGGGTTTGACAGAGAGCCTAAAAGGGCGTTGGCTCCCCGAAATCGACAGCTATGGCCTCTACTGCTGCTCCAGCAGCAAAGTAAATGTTCACAATCCCTACATGTACCTGGGGCCAAAGGGCGAGGGTTGCATGGAGAGTTGGCATACGCGGGAGTATCTGGATAGAGCCAAAGAGTACTTTTTGACCTGTGCCAACCAGTGGCTCAATGGCCAGGCTGTCGTAATCAGCCAGGTGCAAGAGCAGTTGCATCAAGCACTGTTGCAGACCAAGCAGACAATTGAGACCGGGATTACCCTGCTGGAACAGGTGCAGAATAACGCTCGTGAGATCGACCTCCGCCATGGAGGCCTGGACTCCCTGCATGAGCAAATAACAGAAGCCATGCAAAGACATGACTACGCCAAGGCACACTACAACCGAACCAAGTCGCAACTCGACGAGATGTATAGCTTGTGGGAACGGCGCTCAGTTTGGTCCCGTTTATTGATGTGGCTACCTCCGTTCAAGCGGCATGAGCAGCGCAAGAGCGCTCGTTTGCTCAATAGCTGGGAACTATTTCAGAGCGATCATTCTGACTACGCAGTCGAGATATTGCTCAATCAGCGAATTCAGCAGGCACACCGGGAACGGCAGCAGTCTGAAGGACAGCTCAACCAGCTACAGCAGGTAGTAGCCGTTTACCAGGAAGCAACTCAGGACCTAACCAACTGGATTGAGACAAACCGACCAGCCCAACTATTCTCGCGTTCATTGGAAGAGCTGGTTCATGAAGTGAACGATCGCTCGCTTCGCTTCACGCTCTTCAAACTGGCGACTCACTACTGGGAAGCTCGCTGGCTAACGGAGTTTGAAGGTTTCCTCAGCAGAGGTGACAAAGATAAAAAATCCCCCTGGAAGCTAAGACGAAAATTGCGCCGGTTGGCAAAGCTAACCCCATGTTTTGTCTCGACCTTCTACATGATCCCCTCGACCTTTATGGCCTATGAGATGCGCGATAACTGTTGGCGAGATATCCCGCTGTTCGATGAGATCGATCTGTTGATTGTCGATGAAGCGGGTCAAGCCGTCCCTGATGTTGCTGCAGCCAGCTTTGCACTGGCTAAACGAGCACTGATTGTGGGAGACACGGATCAAATCGAGCCAGTCTGGAGCATTCCCGCCTATGTTGATCGCGCCAATTTAGAGTTATACGGGCTACTTAACGAGCAGTACGACTACGATGACTTCTGGCAGCAAAGCGGTTTGTTGGCCAGCAGCGGCTCGGTCATGGGGTTGGCGCAACGGCAGTGTCTCTATCACCAATTTTCCTCCCTGCAGCGCGGTCTATATCTCACCGAACACAGACGTTGCTACGACCCGATTGTCGGCTACTGCAATACCATGGTCTATGAAGGCGTTCTCGAACCACTGCGCGGCTCTCCCAAACAACCGGTGCCATGGGGTACCTTTGCCATGGTAGCAACGGCCTCTTCATCACGCTCTTATGGCGGTAGTCGTGGTAATCCGGGAGAAGCTGACCATATCGCCGAGTGGCTCAATGCGGAACGAAGCAACATCCTCGACTATGCACGCCAACAAAACCCCAAGTGGTCCGATAAGGACGATGATGAGGTGCTGAAACTGGCTGTTGGCATCATCACTCCCTTTAGCAAACAAGCTCGTTTGATCCGGCAAGCACTGGGAGAAGTGGGGATATACGGCCTCACTGTCGGTACAGTACATAGCTTGCAGGGGGATGAACGTACCCTGGTCCTGTTCTCCAGCGTCTATGGGGAAAATGACATCAGTGCCGGCAAGTTCTACGACATGAACCACAACATGCTGAACGTTGCCGTCTCTCGCGCCAAAGACAGTTTCATCGTCTTTGGCCACCCACATGTGTTTGGAGCGACAGCTCCAGGCTCCCCCTCCGGTCTGCTCAGAAAACAGATTGATGCCCTCCATCGCCAGAGCAACCTGGCTACAAGCGCAACAGAAGAGGTGTGCTAATGGGCCCAGAATACGCCTTCAGTGAAAAACCACTCATCGACCAGCTGATCGCCATGGGCTGGCAGTTTATTCCCGGTCATCTGGATAATCCGACCGCAACTGGTCGCAACAGTTTTGCCGAAGTCATACAGACCGAGGTATTACGGCATCAATTAAGGCGCATCAACCAGCGTCCCCTGGCTGATGGTGGCAGTGAAGAGTGGCTAGATGACGGTCGGCTCGACAGCGCCATACTGGCACTCACAAGGCTGGGATCTTCCCGCCCAATGGAGGCGAACCAGACAGCAACAGCCCTTTTGACAGAAGGGGTGATCGTCAATGGGTTGCCCGATTGGGATGCTGGCCGCTCTCGTATGATCCGCTATATCGACTGGGATCAACCGGACAACAATACTTTTACCGTTATTAACCAGTTCAAGGTGCAATGCCCACCAGGCCATGACAGTGCCAAAAAACACATCATTCCTGACCTTGTTCTGCTGGTAAATGGCATTCCATTGGTGGTGATCGAATGCAAGAGCCCGGATGCGGCCACCCCCATGTCGGATGCCATCGATCAGTTACGTCGCTATTCAAACCAACGATTTACTACCGGCGAAGTCGCCGAGCATGAAGGTGCGCCCCAGCTCTTTCATACCAACCAGTTGATGGTTGCAACCAGCTTTGCTGAATGTCTGGTTGGAACCCTAGGAGCAGGCTCGAGCCACTATCAGCCATGGAAGACAGTTGCGGGGAGCAAGACTCCAGCACGCAGCGAACAGGACGTTGCTCGTGAATTAGGTGTAAGCACTCTGTCACCTCAGCAGCGAACTGTGGCTGGCATACTAGATAAGGCAAACTTGCTCGATATAGTGCGCCACTTCACGCTTTTTATGACATTGGGGGGACAGACCATCAAGCTGGTCTGCCGCTATCAACAATACCGAGGGGTGGTCAAAGCACTAAGCCGATTGCGCAATGGTAAAACGCGCCGCGTCGATGGTGAATACGATCGCAGAGGGGGAATAATCTGGCATACCCAAGGCTCAGGAAAATCCCTGACCATGGTGTTCATGGTGCGCTGCCTCCGCTCAGATCCCAAGCTCCGCCGCTTCAAGGTGGTGGTCGTTACCGATAGAACAGACTTGCAAAACCAACTCTCGGGTACAGCAACCCTATCCGGCGAGATGGTTCAGGTGGCAACCAACAGCGCAGCGCTGAAAACAATGCTGAAGCAGGATGGGCCGGGCCTGTTATTTGCCATGATCCAGAAGTATCGGGATCACACTGACCCAGCTGCCAACAAGGCTGCGTATGAATTACTCAACACCAGCGAAGATATTCTGGTCATGGTGGATGAGGCTCATCGCACACAGGCTGGTGACCTGCATGCTAATCTCCTCGCTGGACTGCCTAACTGTGCCCGCATTGGTTTTACTGGAACCCCTATCATCATGGGGGAAAAAAAGCGTACTCATGAAATCTTCGGTGAGTTTATCGACAAGTACACCATCCTTGAGGCAGAGCAGGATGGTGCAACAGTCCCGGTACTCTACGAGGGGCGAACAGCCAAAGGGGCAGTAAAAGATGGTAGTAGCCTTGATGATCTATTTGAAGACTTCTTTGCTGATAAGAGCGAAGAGGAGCTTGAGGCCATCAAACAGAAGTACGCAACCAAAGGAAATGTTCTCGAAGCCCCGCGCCTCATCGAAGAGAAAGCGCGAGATATGTTGCGTCACTACGTCACATACATTCTGCCGAATGGTTTCAAAGCTCAAGTTGTAGCCTATAGCCGCTTGGCGGCCGTGCGCTACAAGAGTGCTTTCGAGCAAGCTCGCGACATCCTGCTGGAGGAAGCAAATCAACTAAGCCCTGAATTAAAGGCTTTGGATAACGAGCAACTGTGCCGACGGTCGCCCAAAGTACAAGCATTGGTTCAAGCTTGGCGTTTTAAAGATCTGCTGGCAAGGATGGAGTTTGCCACTGTCATATCTGGTAATAACAACGATGGCGCAGAGTGGTTAGAACATACTGACCGGGCGAGACAGAACCTGGCTATAGAACGCTTCAAGAAACCCCTGCTCAATGATATTCACCGTAATGATCCACTCGCCTTCCTGATCGTCAAATCCATGCTTCTGACTGGCTTTGATGCTCCCATCGAAGGGGTCATGTACCTCGACAGATCCATTCGCGAAGCCGAGTTGCTGCAGACCATCGCTCGCGTTAATCGCACCGGATTTGGCAAGCAGGCTGGTATTGTTGTTGACTATTTCGGGGTGGCTAACCACCTCAAAGCCGCCTTGGCAGCCTATAGCGAAGAGGATGTAGACGGTGCACTGCGCAGTCTGAAAGATGAGATCCCAGCCCTGAGAGACCGCCATCTTCGTGCCATTGATGTACTGCGTATGCAGGGCATCGAAAACCTTGCAGATGTGGAAGCTTGCGTGCAAGCACTGGATAGCGAGCGCCTTCGCCAAGAGTTCGGCGTCAAGCTAAAAGCATTCATGCAAAGCCTGGATCTGGTGCTACCTCGCCCTGAGGCCCTTCCATTTACCCAAGATGCCAAACAGTTGGCACTCATATATGCCGCTGCCCGCAGGCGCTATCGTGACGGTACTATTCTGGGCAAAGATATCGGCGCTAAGGTTCGAAAACTGATCGATGACCATGTGATCTCGCTCGGGATAGATCCGAAGATTGCGCCAATAAACCTGACAGACGCAGCATTCAGCGCTCAACTCAGCCAAATCAAAGAGCAAGCAGCCAGTTACCATGTTGATCCGGAAAGAGCCAAGAAGGCTGTGGCCTCTGAGATGGAACATGCCATTCGCAGTCATGTAAACCAGAAGCTTGATGAGGATCCGATTTACTACAGCAAACTCAGCGAACGCCTTAAAGCAATTCTCGATGGGTTGGTCGGACAATGGGAGGCCTTGATCGCAGCGCTTCAGTCAATCATTGACGAAGTTAATAGTGGAAGCACCAATCATGAGGAGGGACTACCTGATGTGCCTGAGCACTACCTGCCCTTCTACCGCATGTTACGCGCAGCCAAGTGTGGTGATGACAAACCAGACTTAGCCACAGAAGCAGACCTGATAATCCTAACCGAGCAACTTGTTGAACACATCAGCCGTGAAGTGAAAACCCAGAGCTTTTGGGAAAAGCATCGTCGCCCCATGCAAGAAGCTTTGGAGCAGGAACTCTTCGAGCGAATTTATGATAGTGAACTGCTTGAGTTCTCTCATATTGAACCCTTGGTCGACAAATTGCGGGAACTGGCCAAAGCCAACAGTTACAAGCTGGAACAAACATGATGCTGCGCATTGAAGACCTAGAGATACCTGTACGTCATAGCGCACGACGTAAAACACTTGAACTCACCGTCGAGCGTGATGGCTCTTTGTTAATGACGGTTCCGAGAGGAGTAATGCTTGACGTGATGGAGCATTTTGCTCGCAACAAGCTACCGTGGATCTATAAGAAGCTTGCCGAAAAAGCTTTGATGACAAAAGCCATTCAACATAAGCGCTTTGTGCAAGGTGAGGGGTTCCTCTATCTTGGCCGTCACTATAGGCTCAATCTGGTCGAAGCACAGGAGACTCCACTGCGGTGGATTAATGGCCGATTCCATCTGCGCCAAGATGCTCTTCACGAGGCACGTAAGCTGTTTATTCACTGGTACAGCGAACGTGGGAAAAATTGGCTGTGGCTTAGAGCTCAAGAATTTGCCAAACGTATCGATGTCATGCCACAGGGGATAAAAGTTCAAGATCTGGGCTTTCGTTGGGGCTCCTGCGGCAAAGGCGATCAGCTCTATTTCCATTGGAAAACCATATTGCTGCCAGCTCGAATTGCAGAGTATGTGGTAGTGCATGAACTGGTTCATCTCCATGAGCCAAACCATTCCGCAGAGTTCTGGCGACGGCTGGAGCGAGCCATGCCTGATTACGAAGAACGCAAGCTATGGCTAGCAGAACATGGCATGGATGTAGAAGGCCTCTGAGATAGCAGCACTAAACATGGGGAGCAAAATTCCAAATAGATAGGAATCCGCCCCCATCAATTCCAGCACACCAAGGTCCATCATCCCTTCAAATAAGAAGACCAACATTCCAGAGCAAAAAACAGCACGAACATTCCAGATAGATGGGAAGGCTCCTATCAATATTCCAGGTGCTCGTTCTGAAGCGACATTCCACTATCTGGAATATCCGCACCAAGATTCCAGATAGATAGTTATGTGGAAAGGAATTGGACAGAGATTGGCCGGGGATAAGGGCGCTGATTCCACTGGTCAATAAGCCACTGGATTCCAGTACTCCAACTTTGTCACTAACGAACAAAGTCAACATTTTCAATACGTTGATTGAATACCAAGGCCTTCGGTGCCATGCTGAAATCATGTTCATTGGTGGAGTAACACGATGGATGCGTTCAGTTGGGGAATGGTAGGCTTGCTGGCCTTCTTCACGCTTGTCTTCGTGTGGAGTCTGTATAGCTACAAGGCGCATGCAAAAGATAGACACCATGAAACCGATCGCTGATATCGCCCTCATGGCGGTGGTTGCGCTGGGCTTGATGGCACTTGGCGATACGGTGTTTGCATGGCTGCTGATCTGCCTGCCACCGGTTTACTGGTGCTGGCCAATACTGGCCTGGGCCACCAGGCGCCCCATCACGGCCAGGTTGCAGTTAATGGCTCTTGCCGCACTCACCTGCTGGCACTGGCCCGCCGGGCTGTTCACTGCGCTGAGCATCGCACTCATCTGGACAGCGAAAAACCTCAAGACAACCCCACGCCCAAAGCGCAAGGGTGGGCCGGTCATCAAAAATTACTACTTCTGGAGTTAACTGCGTGTCTCCTTGGCCACACTGGCGATAAGGTACCTTGAGCAACCAAGCATCTCCTGAATCGCGGAATAACTGTGGCCTGTCACCAACAGTCTGGCGATGTGCTGACGCTTCTTCTCATCCTTCTGCCTACCACGGTATTTCCCTTCATCCCTGGCCTTGGCAATACCCTGCTGCTGCCTGCGACGGCGATCTTCATAGTCTTTACGAGCAACGGCTGCGAGCATATCCAACAGCATGCCATTTACAGCCTGCAAGATGGCGCTGGTGAACTCGGAGCGGCTGCCCCCCTGTAATGCCACCCAGGAAGTCGGAAGCTCAGGAGAAACGATGGAGAGCTGTTTCTGTGCCAAAAGCTGCTTCAGTGTTTGCCAATCCGTCTGATTGAGACGGGCCAGACGATCAATCTGCTCTACCAGCACAATGTCACGATCTGCAGCGTCGCGGATCAGCCTCATAAGCTCAGGCCTGTCCAGCGTCGCTCCAGACTCATTCTCCACATAGAAACTGGCAATCTGATGGCCATGCTCAGCAGCAAAACCAATCAGCAGCTCTCGTGCCCGCTCAGCATCCTGTTCCACTGTCGATGCACGTAAATACGCCCGTATGAACATTGAAACCCCCATCGGTCTGTTTAAACTGGTTCCCAATTATTGGTTCAATATAAGTGGTTTTAATATGATTTTCGAGAGGGTATTAAGTGGTTTTAATGGGGTATACCTTTTTAGAACCACCACATGACGATCGAAACACAACCTTTCGATAGCCTTTTGATCTGACAGCACAAACTTTAAGTGTGATTCGTCATCACAAAGTCGCTTTTGAGTTGTATTTGAGTATTTAAGCGACGTTGCTCACTATTCCTGATCTGCTGAATGGGATGCCAAAGGAGGAAATCTACAGAAGCTGGGCTTTGAGGTGAGTCATCTTTTCGACTCACCGAACAAGCCAGCAGCCAAGCGCAGCGCGGCAGTTCTTTACCCCATGGCTTGGTAATCTCCCCGTCTGCGGTTCTCTTACCCGCTATAGGGGATAAATGTTAAATACCTCCTATGGCGTGTAAATGATACTTACCCTCTATAGCAGGTAAATATTGATATACCTGCCATAGCGTGTAAATTGGAAGAAGGCACGCTACCAGGTTGTCGAATCATGAAAGTAACCAGCGCCAAGCAGCTGAGCGCCTGTATCAAGGATGCCAGGCTTTCTCAAAAGCTCTCTCAAGGCAAAGTGGCCGAGAAAGTGGGGATTAGGCAAGACACAGTCTCCAGCTTCGAGCTCAATCCTGAATCCACCAAGCTGGAGACCCTGTTCAAGATCCTCGCGGCACTCGAATTGTCACTGGACATCAAACCCCGCAATGAGTCATCCGATAGTCCGGCATCGGGCTGGAAGGAGGAGTGGTAATGGCCAATCTGGCTGTCTACATGAACGGCTATCGGGTAGGCACATTCACCAAAGCTACCAGCGGCGCCCATCAATTTCAGTACCATGAGTCATGGCTAGCACAACCGGGCAGCCGTCCGATCTCACTCTCCATACCATTGCGCCATCAGCCCTACCGGGGCGATGAAGCCTATAACTTCTTCGATAACCTGCTGCCAGATAATATGGAGGTGAGGAACAGGGTTGTAGCACGCTATCAAGCGGCATCAACCCAGCCCTTCGATCTGCTCAGTTGCATTGGCCAGGATAGCGTAGGGGCATTACAGCTGGTTACCGAAGGGCACGATGTTCCAGATGTCAGGCGAATCGACTACAAGGCACTTTCCGATGACGAGCTCGAGCAGATCCTGACCAGCTACAAATCAGGAATCCCTTTGGGGATGGTCAGGGAGCAAGAGGAGTTCCGGATCTCTATCGCCGGGGCGCAAGAAAAGACTGCACTGCTCTATCTCGATGGCCGTTGGTACTTGCCACTCAATGCAACGCCGACAACCCACATAATCAAACTCCCTATCGGCAAGATTGAAAGCCACTCCTACTCGATAGACCTCTCCCAGAGCGTAGAAAACGAATATCTCTGCACTCTGATTGCCAAGGAGTTTGGTCTACCCGTACCTCACTGCTTCATGATGCAGGTTGGCCAGGTCAAAGCACTGGCTGTGGAACGCTTCGACAGACGTTACGCTGCCGATCGCAGTTGGATCATGCGCCTTCCCCAAGAAGATTTCTGTCAGGTATTGAATGTTCCGTCAGCACGGAAATACGAGAGCCATGGAGGACCAGGGATCACTGACATCATGAAAACCTTGCTGGGCTCTGCGACACCAGAACAGGATCGCTACCTGTTCATGAAATCTCAGGTCCTGTTCTGGCTGCTGGCAGCCACCGATGGCCATGCAAAGAACTTCTCGGTCTTTATTGAACCGGAAGGGCGTTTTCGCCTGACCCCTTTTTACGACATCCTATCTGTCTATCCAGTGTTTGGCGGCCGAGGCCTCAACCGAAGGGACGCCAAGCTCGCTATGGGCCTAGCAAGCAGCAAGGGAAAGAAATACGCCATTGAGCAGATATTCCCGCGTCATTTCTTCCAAACGGCAAAAGCTGTGGGATTTGAGCGTTCTGCTATGGAAGAGATCCTGACAGAACTGGCCAACTCCGTTGATGATGTTATTGAGCGTGTTACCCAGCAATTGCCAGCGGGCTTCCCCGATGCCATCAGCAGCACCATTCTAGAGGGCCTAAAAGCCCGCTCAGCTAGGCTGATAAAGGGCTGGGATTAAATTGACGGTATGTGGGATGATTGCACGGTTAGCCAAACCACCTATGGGAAGTTTGCACGGTTCGAAGAGTAAAAGCGGCTTTCCAGGCACCGGACGGTGCTATGGTCGGTTTAAAATATGTTCAAAACTCACCTAAAAAGCGGTTTTGAATGCGTGTAGTAGCATCGCGTTGATTCATATGGGAAGGCTGCACGATCGAGAATGGACTATGTGGGAACGCTGCACGATAGCAGAAACCCGTGAGCGGCCTCTCAATATGCTGTTTTAGTTACTTTTACCCCAAGCGGCCCCCGAAAAGCCACTAACATATTGAAGATAATAGATTATTTACATTCTGCATCGGCAAATAAGCCGGTTCGGCAGACAATAAAAAGCCTGGGTTCGTCCCGGGCTTTTTTGTCTGTTTTGTCCCGTCCTGAATATGGTTTACACCTTTCCCCCTAATAAATGGAGAGCCCGATGGGACAAGGTGTGAAACGGACACAGCGCGATTACTCGCTG